>JBAXYP010000188.1:0-4453 GCA_041670725.1 Sphaerochaetaceae bacterium | reverse complement strand
ATTTGTTTGCTGGAGAACACCTATTGTACGGTGAAGGATTCGCTTGTCCCCTGTCATCTTGTCGAACGGGAGAGCAGCGGTTCCGCACCGTAAGGAGCATAAGGAATCCAAAGGAGGTTTGGAAATGAAGAAATGTTTTGCTATGGTGTTGGTGCTGTCGTTGTCCATGTCGTTGGTTTTCGCTCAAGGACAGCAGGAGACTGGCAGCAAACGGACATTCAAGATCTGGCATTATGAAAGCGCCAACGGAGCGATGGGTGCGGCGTGGGACGAAGCGATGAAGCAGTTCCAAGCAAAACATCCCGATGTTGAACTGGTCTATGAGAACAAAGGATTCGAACAGATCAGGCAAACGGCACAAATGATTCTGAACAGCGATGAAGCGCCCGACGTCATGGAATACAACAAGGGCAACGCCACCGCCGGATTGCTTTCTTCCCAAGGGTTGCTCACCGATCTGAGCGCCGAAGCGGCGAAGCGAGGCTGGGACAAAAAGCTCTCGCCCAGTCTCCAGACAACCTGCCGATACAATGAAAAGGGAGTGATGGGAAGCGGCAATTGGTATGGCGTCACCAACTATGGCGAATATGTCATGGTGTACTACAACGACGATTTGTTCAGGCAATACGGGATCGCTATCCCGAAGACGTTCGGGGATTTGGAAACCGCGATGGCCGCATTCAAGGCGAAGGGGATCACGCCACTGGCCATGGCGGGAGCCGAGTACCCGTCACAGCATCTGTTCTATGAACTCGCTCTCTCCAAAGCTGACAGGAAAATGGTTAACGCTTACCAGTTGTACGAGGGAGACTTCGATTTCCGCAATCCGGCGTTTACCTATGCGGCGAAAAAAATGGCAGAATGGATGGAGAAAGGTTACATCGACAAGGATTGCATCAGCCTGAAGGCCGAGGATATGGGACTTCAGTTCACCAATGGGAAGGCGCCGATCATGGTTTCCGGTTCGTGGTGGTATGGCCGCTTCATGACGGAGATCACCAGTTTCAACTGGTCCATCGGTCTGTTCCCCGGCAACATTATGAGCCCCGGTTCTTCCGGCAACATCTGGGTCGTGCCCGCAAAGAGCAAGAACAAGGATCTCGCCTATGACTTCATCGACATCACGTTGCAATCGGACATACAGACGCTACTTGGGAACAAAGGAGGCATTCCCGTTGCGGCTGATACGTCAAAGATCACCGATGCGAAGATCAAGGATCTGATCGGCCTGTTCGATACCCTCAATGCTCAGGACGGACTGGCATTCTATCCTGACTGGCCGGCAGCCGGATTCTACGATACGCTTGTTTCGAATCTCCAGGATCTGATGCTGGGTAACAAAACGGCGACGCAGTGCCTTGACTCGCTGAACAGCGCGTATCAAGAAGGGAAATAAGGAAGCGCAGACCGTGAGCGACAGATCAAAAGGATACGGCAAGTTTCTCATCCCCGGTTTTATTTTGTTCGTATTGGTGCTGGGGGTTCCGTTTCTCATGAGCCTGTGCATCAGTTTCACGAAATGGACGGGAGTCGGCAAGCCCACGTTTGTGGGCTTCGCCAACTACCGCAAATTGTTCCGCGATCCCGTTTTCTGGGCTTCGTTCTCCAACAACCTGCAATTGATCTTCGCCATCACCGTCGTACCGACGATCGCAGGGCTGTTGCTTTCCGTCTTCCTGTTCGACTATGTCTCCGAAACATTGGGAAACGGGATTACAAACCTATTCAAGACGGCGTATTACCTTCCTCAAGTCCTGCCGGTGGCGATCGCCGGCATCGTTTGGGGATGGATACTCAATCCGACGCAGGGGGCGCTCAATTCCCTGCTCAAAGCGATAGGTCTCGGAGCCCTCGCCCACAACTGGCTTGGAGATCCGGCGACAGCGCTCCGTTCGGTAATGGCGATCATGATCTGGTTCCAGATCGGTTATCCGCTGGTCATTTTCCTCTCCGGCCTGCAACGCTCCGATCCTCAGGTGATTGAAGCGGCGGAAGTCGATGGAGCCGGATGGTTCCAAAAGTTCAGGATTTACGTCTACATGATCCGTCCGGAACTTCTGGTGGTCATTCTCACCTCACTGATTTACTCTCTGAAACTCTTTTCTCAAATTTACGTGCTGACCAGAGGAGGCCCGGGAACCGCGACAATGGTACCATCATATTTCGCCTATCAAAACTTTTTCGAAAAAACAAAGGTCGGTTACGGTTCGGCCGTCGCCATGGTGATGACGGCCATTATCATCATTCTGGAGGTCATCTTCATCACCCGACAGGAGAAATTGTCGGGAGAGGGGGAATACTAAATGCACGTACAGACGCACGGGAAACGAATCCTTGGCAAGACGCTTGCCTTGGTGTTCCTCATCCTACTAATGGTGGTGATGGTCTTCCCGTTCATCGTCATCGTCCTGAACTCGTTCAAAACCGCCCAAGATTTCGCGCAAAACGGCCCGCTCGGTTTACCTGAAACATGGTCGATGACCGCCATCAAAAACTTCTGGGTCAGAGTAAAATATGGGCAGAAACTTTGGAACAGTTTTTCCATCAGCCTCGTCGTAGCGGTTGTGGCGGTCATCCTCTCCCTGCTCAATGCATTCGCATTGGGCATCGGGAAGATCAAAGGTTCCGTCACGTTCCTGATCCTTTTCGTCATCGCCAACACGCTGCCACAGGAAGTGCTGGTTTATCCGCTATACTACATGGCGAAGCTGTTCGGCATCTATGACCGCCAAATCTCGGTGATCATCATCTTCACTGCAATCCAAAGCGCATTCGGCACATATTTGCTCAGTTCCTCCTACCATGCGTTTCCACGGGAATTACTGGAGGCGGCGACGGTGGACGGATGCACGAAGGGAGAACTTTTGACCGACGTAGTCGCACCCGTCAGCAAACCGACGCTGTCCGTGTTGTTTGTCTTTTTCTTCCTGTGGACATGGAACGAATTCTTCATCCCACTGGTAATGCTTGTCTCCAATGCGCGCCAGACGGTCCCCATCGCCATTTCGGTGACCCAAGGACAACACAATATGGATATGACCGCAGCCGCGGCCAGTGCATTACTGGGTGTTCTTCCGTGTATCATTTTCTTTGCAATCTTCCAGCGTACCCTCACCAAAGGCATTACCGCAGGAGCAATCAAATGAAATTCAACAATGGATACTGGCTGTTACGCGAAGGCGTAACAGCCAAATTCGCCGTGGAGGCGGTACAGGCGGAACAAACCGATATGTCCCTCATTGTCTACGCCTCATCAAAGACGATCGAATCCCGCAGGGACTGCAACGACCTGACGATGCTCTCCATCACGTATACAGCACCGTGCAGGGACGTCGTAAAAGTATCCGTCGTCCATTTCGACGGAGAAAAACGTCTTTACCCCTCCTTCTCCATCTCCACGGATCCTTCGTGGAAACCGAAAATCAAAACCGACGGCAAGACGGCCAGTCTTACTTCGGGCGATCTTTCCATCTCCCTCAATCTCGGTTGCCCATGGAACGGGAAATGGACGTTTCGAGGAAAAGAACTCTCGACGGTACAAAGCAAATCCACCGCCTATCTGGTGGATGGCGGGAAACCGTATGTCAAGGATGAACTTACTCTCGGTGTCGGGGAATGCGTGTACGGACTGGGGGAACGGTTCGGTGCGTTCGTGAAAAACGGACAGAACATCGACATCGACAATCAGGACGGAGGTGCGGCAAGCGAACAGGCGTACAAAAACATCCCATTCTATCTGAGTAGCGCCGGATACGGACTGTTCGTCGATTCGCCCGAGAAGGTAAGTTTCGAGATTGGCAGCGAAAAGACATCCCGGATCCAGTTCAGCGTTCCCGGAGAACACCTTACATATTACTTCATCGGAGGAAACACTCCGAAAGACATCATCCAGCGATATACCGGTCTGACCGGCAGACCCCCGCTCCTCCCCGTATGGTCCTACGGACTGTGGCTCTCTTCGTCGTTCACCACGGACTAAGACGAGAAAACCGTGATGGGTTTTCTCGATGGTATGCAGGCGCGTCATATTCCCGTCTCGGTATTCCATTTCGACTGTTTCTGGATGCGGGCATTCCACTGGTGCGATTTTCTGTTCGACCCGGCGATGTTCCCCGACCCCGCCGGCTTGATCGCGCGCATCCACCAACGCGGCATCAAGGTGTGCATGTGGATCAACCCGTACATCGCCCAACGTTCCGTGCTGTTCGCCGAGGGAAAGGAGAAAGGATATCTGGTAACGAAACCTAACGGGGATGTCTGGCAGACCGATCTGTGGCAACCGGGAATGGCACTGGTCGATTTCACCAACGACGATGCATGCCGATGGTACCAGGACAAACTTTCCGTCCTTCTTGACCTGGGTGTCGACGCGTTCAAGACGGATTTTGGGGAACGCATTCCCAAACACGTCGTCTATCACGACGGAAGCGACCCAAACCGGATGCACAACTAT
>JBAXYP010000187.1:0-4462 GCA_041670725.1 Sphaerochaetaceae bacterium | reverse complement strand
TTTGATTGCATATTTGTGGAGGTTTGTGATGAAGAAACACATGCTCGTTCTGGCGCTTATCGCCACGATGGCTCTGACAGTTTCCCCCTTGTTTGCCAATGGGGCGAGTGAAAGTGGAGCCCAGGGGCCGAAAATCGGTTTCATCGGACCTATGACCGGTGACTATGCCAACTATGGTACGCTGTGCAACAATGCCGTCAAGCTTGCCGTCGAGGAATACAATGCGAAAGGCGGGATTGCGGGGAAACTTCCTGTTACGCTGATTTCCGAAGATTCCGAAGGTACGGTGGAAAAGGGACTTTCCGCCATTGAGAAGCTTTCTTCTTCCGATAAGATCAATGCGTTGATCGGTCCTGTATTCACCGGTGTCAGTTTCGCCGTCGGCCAGCGGGTGCAGAGTGAAGGAATCCCGATGATCACCCCCAGCGCCACACACAAGGACATCACCAACATCGGTAACTATGTGTTCCGCACCGTCGTCTCCGATGGCCTGCAAGGGGAAGTCGCCGGCAAATATTTCTATGAGGTGCTCGGCTATCGCAACATCGCTATCCTGTATGCCAAGAATGACTACAGTCAGGGGCTGTTCGAAGGTGTGAAAGAGAATTTTGAGGCTGAAGGCGGAAAAGTAATCAGTGAAGAGACGTTTCAGGTTGGGGACAAGGATTTCAAAACCCAGTTGACCAAAATCAAGGCGGCGAAACCCGAAGCGATCTACATCCCCGACTATACCGCCGAGATGGCGCAGATCCTTGAACAGGCGAGTGAACTTGACCTCACCATTCCGTTCCTTTCCTGCGACGGATTCTCCAACCCGCAGATTTATGACTTGGCAGGGAATTTCACCAAGGGAGTCGTGTATGTAGGACCTGCAAAGGCTGAGGAAAGTGCGGAACATGAGGCTTTCGTAAAGAATTACACGGCTAAATTCGGTACCGGTCCCGATTCCTTCGCCACCAACAGTTATGATGCGGCGTACATTTATTTTGCGGCTATGGAACGCGCTTACAAGAAGACAGGAAAGTTCGATCGTGCCGCGATTCGCGACGAAGTCGCTGCGACCAAGGACTTCATGGGTGTCAACGGCAAGATGAATTTCGAGTCGAACGGAGACCTTGTCGCCTATCAGGGCATTTATCAGGTCACCGGTAACACCGCCGATTCCGTCGTCTACAAGGGTGCCTATACGGTCACGAATGGCAAACTTGTCGCCGTAGAGTGATTGCCGGGACGACCTGTTCCCATGTAAAATGGAGAGGACCGGTGGTGGGCATCGGTCCTCATCCTGTTTTTCAAGACTTTATCCAAGGAGCGCAACCTTGTCCGTTTCAGAGTTTTTCCAACACTTTATGAATGGGCTTACCCTGGGTGGCATCTATGCCCTTATCGCATTGGGGTACACCATGGTGTATGGGATTTTGAAGTTCATCAACTTCGCCCATGGCGATATTCTGATGGTCGGCGCCTATGTCGGATTGTTTACCTACAATGCGTTGCGCGGGGACGCGTCGCTCGGGGCATGGACCGTAATATCGTTCTTTATCGCGATGGCCGTCGCCATGGTTGCTTGCGGCGGCCTCGGGGTCGTCATCGAGCGGGTTGCATACAGACCGCTTCGTCACGCGGCCCGTCTCGCGCCGCTCCTTTCGGCTATCGGCGTGTCATTTATGTTGTCGAACAGTGCCGCATGGGCGTTCGGAACGCAGAGCCGGAAATTCGACTATCCGTTTGACAATACGCCTATCAACATCAAAGGGGTGATCATCACTCCTCATCAGATCATGATTCTTGCCGTTGCGGCGGTCATGATGGTTGCGCTTGCCCTGTTCGTTGACAAGACGCGCATGGGAAAGGCGATGCGAGCCACCAGTATCGACCAGGATACGGCGATGTTGATGGGCATCAACGTGGACAGGGTGATCAGCTTGACCTTTGCGGTAGGTTCCGCCTTGGCGGCTACCGGCGGGATTCTGATCGCCCTTGATTTCAAGGCGTACCCGTCGATGGGCATGATGACCGGTCTGAAAGCATTCGTCGCCGCCGTAGTCGGAGGAATCGGAAACATCCAGGGAGCGATGCTCGGCGGCATTATCCTTGGGTTGCTCGAGACATTCGGAGTCGCCGTTCTCGGCATCCCGACCGGCATGAAGGATACCATCGCTTTCGGTGTCCTGATTTTGATTCTCCTCATTAAACCGGAAGGTATTCTCGGCCATGCCGAAAAGGAGAAGGTGTGATATGCTGAATTTCTTCCTGTTGATTCTGATTTACACCTGCATCTACGCCTTGATGGCAATCGGTCAAAATGTCATCACCGGATATACCGGCATGTTGTCCATGTGCCAGGCCGGATTCTTCGCGATCGGCAGTTACGCGACTGCCATTCTGTGTACAAAGTTCGGATGGTCTTTCTGGGCGACGCTTCCCGTATCCATCGGGGTATCCGCATTGTTCGGGTTTCTCATCGGGTTGCCGACTCTTCGATTGAAAGGCGACTATCTTGCCATCGCCACGCTGGGGTTTGGAGAGATCGTACGGAACGTTTTGAACAACTGGGATTCCCTGACCAACGGTCCGATGGGAATTCAGGGCATTCCCATGGCGACGATTTTCGGAAAGAAGATTAATCCGTACACGAAAGTGGGATTCCTCATCCTTTGCGTCGTCTTCGTCCTTATTGCGTATTTCCTGTTCCAGCGTTTGGCTCGTTCCCGGATGGGAAGGGCGCTGGAAGCGATCAGGGAGGATGAGATCGCCGCAGCGTCAACCGGCATCAACATAACCAAGTATAAAGTCGTGGCGTTCATGCTGGGCGCCGGTGTCGCCGGCGTCGCCGGGAGTCTTCAGGCGGTATTCAACCTTTCCGTTACGCCGGGAACCTATACGTTCATGGTTTCCGTCATCGTGCTTTGTATGATCGTCCTCGGCGGTATGGGCAATTTCTTCGCCGCTATTTTCGGTTCGTTCATCATTCAGTTGATCAGTTACTTTCCTCAACTCACCGGCCTTTCTTCTGTCTTTCCTCCGCAGTTCAAGCAAATCCTGTTCGGCTTGATTCTCGTCGTAATGATGATATGGCGGCCGCAGGGAATTCTCGGACGGAAGGAACATCTGTATGGTCAGGACAGAAAGGGGGGTGCGCGATGATTCTGCTCAATACCGAGGGGTTGACCCGTGAATTCGGCGGCATCCTCGCCGTAAACAACGTCGATTTCGTTGTGGAGCAGGGGTTGATTACCGGTCTCATCGGACCGAACGGTGCCGGCAAGACGACCCTGTTCAACAATATGACCGGTTTGGACACTCCGACGAGCGGCAAGGTGCATTTCGACGGAAGGGACATCACCGGGATGCCCGCCTACAGAATCTGCAGATTCGGCATCGCCAGGACGTTCCAAAACATCCGTTTGTTCAAGGAGTTGTCCGTTGCAGAGAACATCATGCTCGGCTGTCATTTCAAAACGGGAAAGAATCCCCTGAAGGGCCGGTTCGCCAATGCGGTGCACAGTTATTTCCATTTGCAGGGTGAGGAGGACGATCTGTACGCTCGAGCCATGCGGTGGATGGAGTTTTTCAAACTTACTCCGTTTCGACAGGAATACGCCAAAAATCTTCCCTACGGACACCAACGGGAACTGGAGATCGCCCGTGCCATGGCCAGTGAACCGAAACTTCTGTTCCTTGATGAGCCTGCGGCCGGCATGAACCCCCAGGAAACGGAACAGTTGATGGAAACCATTTGCCGCATCCGCGACACCGGCGTCACCGTCGTGTTGATCGAACATGACATGAAGCTGGTGATGAACATTTGCGATTCCATCACCGTACTGAACTACGGACAGAAAATCGCGGTCGGAACGCCGAAGGAGATCAAGATGAACCCGCAGGTCATCGAGGCGTACCTTGGCAAAGAGGAGGAATCGTGATGGGCGATTTGCTGACCATTGAGAATATTGGTGTCTCCTACGGGAACATCAAGGCTCTCACCGACGTATCCATGCATGTTTCCCAAGGAGACATTGTCTGTCTCATCGGTGCGAACGGTGCGGGCAAGAGTACGCTTCTGAAGGCCATTATGGGACAGGAACCACTGGTGACCGGGCGGATTACTTATGATGGGAATGTGATCTGCGATGCAGAACTTCCCCGCCACAAGCGACTCACCACCGACAGAATCGCGGCGAAGGGCATTTCCCTCGTTCCTGAGGGAAGAAGAGTGTTCACCGACATGACCGTCGAGGAGAACCTTGACATGGGCGCATTTATGGTGCGGGATCCGAAAGTCATTTCTGAGCGCAAGGCGGCAATGTTCGATTTCTTCCCGATCCTTGGGTCGCGACGCAAGCAAAAGACTCGCAGCCTTTCCGGCGGCGAACAACAGATGATGGCCATCAGCAGGGCGCTGATGAGTTCTCCCAATCTGCTTCTGCTGGACGAACCGGGGTTGGGGCTCGCGCCGCTC
>JBAXYP010000186.1:0-4465 GCA_041670725.1 Sphaerochaetaceae bacterium | reverse complement strand
CAATTTCCTTCATGGTGTGTGCACGGACAGCAAGGGTGATCATCTGGAGTTCGCTTCAGACGGTATGAAGTGCCTTTTCGAAATGGACGGAGGAAAGACGATCCGAAAAGGTGAGGAGATTACGGTGGGGGTCCGTCCCGAATACATCAATCTGGTGGATCATGGAGTTCCCGCAACGGTTGTTTCTTCTTTGCCGAGTGGCATGGAAACAACATTGCGTGTAGAGGTCTGTGGGAAAAAAGTGTTTACTTCCGTCTTGTTTGGCTTGGCCGATTATCATGTCGGAACGAAAGTCCACATTGCATTTCCGACTTCTCTTTGCATCATGTTCGACGACAGGAACAGCTACGTTGGCAAAGGTAAGTTGACGTTCCTCGAGGCGTAAGGAGAAATTCCGGTCAAGTTGGCTTGACCGGAATTTCTCTTGACATCCTAAATTAAGGATTATGCTCCTTGACGGTGGATTGTCGGGATTGGGCGCTTCCCGGACCGGATGATTCGATCGGAAATAGATGATGGATGATATGCCGACCTGTGCCGACATGAAATTTCGGCGAGAGGCCTTTCTTCATCGGAAACACGACAAAGGTTCCGATGTGGGTATATTTTATTGGAATACTTGGTGTGGGTCACATGGGATATGTGTGGGAAAACGCGAAAGGGGCCGCGTCAAGTTTAGTTGCAGTGTGCTTGCAGTATAAGCTGTGTTCGTCCCATGAGGTCGTCCTGCCTTTCTTGTTTTGTCGTTAATCCAAGAATACCACAGCCCTCACGGGATTTCCTTTCCCTCGTCTTCCCTTCCTCCTTTTCACGTGGACATTTTATATTACTGCTCGCAATATATTTCATCTTTTCGTGTTTTCCTTGACGTGCCGGATTGACAGGGGCTTTAATAAATGCACGGGAGGTTCGTCATGATTGAACGGAGAGGTCGGATTGTTCAGTTGATTAACGAACGGGGAGCGATCAGTTTTGCGCAATTGAAACTTGCGTTTCCTGATGTGTCGGAGATGACGCTCAGGAATGATCTGAAAGCTCTTGACGAACAGCGGCTTATCGTCCGCGTCCATGGCGGAGCGAAATCCGTCGATCGGATTATCGGGACCGACGATCTTCTCAACAAACGTTTCTGCCGGAATGTTGAGAAAAAAAAGATGATTGCGGAAAAAGCAGTGAATCTTTTGCTTCCCGGAACATCGGTTTTTCTCGACTCAGGGTCGACAATTACGGAAATGACGAAAATATTCCCTGACCAACCGCACATTGTGTTCACGACGGGACTCACTTGTGCGATGGAACTCGGACGGAACCGGAAGAACCTTCAGATACATATGCTGGGTGGAATGCTGAACGCGCTCAGTATGAGCGTCTATGGGTCAGCCTGTTGCGAGTCCATACGCCGGATGAATTACGACATCGCCTTCATTGGTGTCACGGGTTACATGAACGAGACCGGTTTTACTTGCGGTTCCTCTGATGAGAGTTCACTCAAGCAGGCCATCATTGAAAAAGCTGAAACGGTCGTGGCGGTGATGGATTCGACAAAGGTCGGGATCAGCAATACGTTCACCTTTGCTTCCGTTCATGATATTGATGTGGTGGTTTCCGATGACGAACTTGCGCCGGATATTACTGAATATTTTCGAAACAACAAATTAAAAGTAATTTAGTTGGTACAAATATCTATTATAGGATATATAGTAATAATATTATTTGTTGTATCAAAAATTTTATTTGTTGAAACGAAATATTTTTCTTGACAGCAAGTAAAAGAGGTCTTAGCATTTCTTCATACACGCCGGATGAAGGCGACGGGGAAGGGAAATGCAATGAAGGCGAGAGCGGTTCGGTTACACGGGGCAAATGATCTTCGTATTGATGAATTTGAGCTTCCTGCAATCAAGGAAGATGAAATTCTGGTAAGAGTCGTTTCTGACAGCATCTGTATGTCGACGTACAAATGCGCGATTCTCGGAACGAAACACAAGCGGGTTCATCCCGATGTGGACAAGCACCCCGCCATAACGGGACATGAGTTCGCTGGGGATATCGTACAGGTCGGCATGAAATACCGGGATACATTTAAGCCGGGTATGAAATTTACCATGCAACCGGCTTTGAATTACCGCGGGACTATGTGGTCTCCGGGGTATTCCTATGAATTTTGCGGTGGAGATGCAACTTACTGCATTTTACCGGCGGAAGTGATGGAATGCGATTGCCTGCTTGCATACCATGGAGACGCATATTTCGAAGCGTCCCTTGCCGAGCCCATGTCTTGTTGCATTGGTGCGTTCCATGCGTGCTTCCATACACGGATGGGTGTGTATCAGCATGAAATGGGAATCAGGAAAGGGGGAAAAATGGCACTCCTCGCAGCGGGAGGCCCCATGGGACTCGGTGCGTTAACCTATGCAATACATTGCGAGTGCAGACCGTCCGTCATCGTACTTGCCGATATCAACCAGGATCGTATTTTACGAGCCGAGAAGTTATTCACAGATGAGGCGAAAAATTGTGGTGTGCGTCTTGTCTGCGTCAATACAAACGGAATCGAAGATCCGTCATCCTTGTTGCAAAGTTATGTGGGCTCTGGATTTGATGATGTCTTTGCGTTCGCACCGATTCAATCCGTCGTTTCTTTGGCTTCGGCGATCCTCGGAAGAGACGGATGTTTGAATTTCTTCGCTGGACCGACGGATAAGCAGTTCTCCGCACCGATCAACTTCTATGATGTCCATTACAATTCCACTCATGTCATTGGAACGACTGGAGGAAACACCACGGATATGCGGGAGTCACTGGACATGACGGAAAAACGAATTCTTGATCCAGCTGTGATGGTGACGCATATAGGAGGATTGGGTTGCGTTCCCGAGACGACGCTTCATCTTCCACAGATCCCGGGAGGCAAGAAACTTATCTATACCCATATTGACATGCCGTTGACCGCAATTGACGAATTCCGTTCGCTTGAGAATACGGACCCACGATTCAAAGCGTTGGCGGATATCGTAGACAACCATAATGGATTATGGTGTGCGGAAGCCGAACGGTATCTGCTCTCCCATTGGGAAACGAACTGAGAGGAAGTGCCATGAGCGTTGACATCAACATTAGACATGCGGTGAAGAAATACGGGGAGAACGTGGTCATACCTGATCTTTCCCTTGCCATTCACAACAAAGAGTTTTTTACATTGCTCGGTCCGTCAGGATGCGGGAAGACAACCTTGCTCCGTATGATTGCCGGGTTCAACACGATTGAAGGTGGTGATATCTGTTTCAACGGAAAAGAAGTCAACGCAATTGATCCCGGGAAAAGGAATATCGGCATGGTTTTTCAGAATTATGCAATTTTCCCAAACATGACGGTCAGAAAAAACGTCGAGTTCGGCCTCAAGACGCGTAGGATTCCAGCCGACCGGATCAAGGAAGAAACTGATCGATTCCTCTCGTTGGTCCACGTCGATCAGTATGCCGACAGGATGCCGGATCGTCTTTCGGGGGGACAGCAACAACGGGTGGCCCTTGCACGCGCGCTTGTGATTCGTCCCGATGTGTTGCTGATGGACGAGCCGCTTTCCAACCTTGACGCAAAGCTCAGGATTGAGATGAGAACCGTTATCAGAGACATCCAGAAGAACGTGGGGATTACCACCGTGTATGTCACGCATGATCAGGAAGAAGCCATGGCGATTTCGGATCGTATTGCGGTCATGCAGGCGGGGGTGATTCATCAATGTGGGAAACCTCAGAATATTTATCTTCGTCCTGTTGATTTGTTTGTTGCAACGTTCATCGGAAAATCGAACTTGCTGAAGGGAAAATTGCTTTTGGATGGGAAGGCAGTGCGCGTTCAGTTTGCGGATTCTTATATCGTTGATATCCCATATATCAGTGAAGAGCAGCGAAAGCCCCAAGAAGTGGTGATTTCGTGCCGTCCGGAAGAGCTGGTTATCAACGTGGACGAGCGGGGTGAAGGTATCCACGGGATCATTAAGGACAGTGTGTTTCTCGGTTTGAACACCCATTATTTCGTCGAGCTTGATTCCGGAGAGCAAGCGGAAGTGGTTCAGGAATCAAATATCGATGATATCCTTCCACCGGGAAAGCATGTCAGGCTCATGGTAAAAACCTCGAAAATCAACATCTTCAATGCCGATACACATATGAGCATCATGCAAGGCGTCAAGTTGCTTACCGAGTAAAAGGAAAAGATGATGAAACAGATACGACGTTTTGATTTCTGGAGTGCCGCGTCACTGACAATCCTCGGGTTGTTTGGGCTTTTCCTGATCTATCCTTTGGGAGGACTATTGAAGGAAGCGGTATTCCTTCCGGAAAAGGGATTCACGCTGGATGCTTTCAGAAAGTTTTTTGGGAAAAGTTATTATTATTCCACGATTTTCAACAGCTTCAGGATCGCACTGACGGTCATGTTCCTTTGTTTGTTGTTGGGTATT
>JBAXYP010000185.1:0-4480 GCA_041670725.1 Sphaerochaetaceae bacterium | reverse complement strand
TTTACTATCCCTTCTCCAATCGTGTCATCAGCCTGAAAGGTGCGATGAACTTCCCACTCTACTACAACCTGATGCTTAAATCGTCCAACTACACGGAAGAACAGGTTACCCGATATCTGCAAAAATTCCACTCCAAGGAGTTCATCGACCTGGACGATGATACCCTGCTTTACATCAGTTCTGACCCAAAGTCGATGGGTATCGCTCCATCCTACCAGATTGGGTTAATGTTGAACCGTTCCAGCCTGACCGCCATCGTCCGGCAGATCGGGTGGGATGACCAGATCTCCATGGTCATCACAGACAGAAAAGGTTTTGTTGTTGATTCGTTCGGCAAACAGAACGATATCTCCCTGTTTGACACCACGCTCTGCAACGGCACCTCCCACACCGTTGGGAAAGGGCAGGACAAGAAAGTCCTAATTTACCAGGAGTCGACCTTCTGGAAGTACTACGAGACCATCCCATACAGCATCTACAGGAAGGATGCCCGCCATATCCTGCTTTTCTTCACACTGGGGCTCCTCATCAGCATCATCGCTGTGTTCACCCTCGCCACCTACTTTACCCGGAAGAACTACGTCCCCATCAAACGGGTCATGCATGTGCTCGGCGGAGCAGAAAACGAGACCATCGGGGACGAATACCAGTGGGTCGAGAACAAGGCAAAGCAGATACTCGACGAGAAAACGATGGTCCAGCGGCAGATCGACAGCGAGAAAGAATCAGTAAGACGTTACTACATCGCCAACCTGTTGGACCACATGTACGACGTAGAAGAAGACAGTTCAGACAAACCGATCTTGTTTTCCGGGCAATTCTTCACCGTCGCCATCGTCACCTTCTTCGACTCTCCCAAGCACAAAGCTCCGCTGGTTTTAACGGACAAGCAACTTCAGACCCATGAGCAGACGTTCTCCGACATAATGGAGAAAGAATCTTCGGATAAAGGCATCAACTGCTACTTTCTCACGATGAACGGCAGGATCGTTATCTTGTGCAACACAGAAAAGCAATCACTCGGCATTATCACCTTGATGTTGGAAGAGGCTCAAGAACAATTTCAGACCAATACGACGATATTGATCGGAGACGAACACCAAGGCAAAGAAGGCATCTTTGCCTCCTACCAGGAAGCCTTGGGACTGTTCAACTACCAATACCTACTGGATGATGATTTGATCTGCTATGATGACATCAAAGACAAGAAAGGTACGTTCTTTCTTGGACCGGAGCAGGAACAGAAGCTACTCAATGCTGTCTCTGCCGGCGACAAGGAAAATGCCCGGAGTATCGTCCAGGAGCTGTTCAAGTTGCTCTCCGGTACCACGCCTTACATCTACAACTACTCGATGTTCACCATCCTGGGCTACCTCTCCAACATTGCCGAGAAGAATGGCATCCACGACTTCTTCGAGCAAGTCCCAGAAGCCAAGACCTTCTCCATTGACACGCCGCTGGAAGAGACGGAGCAGAAGTTCCTCAGGACCATCGATGCCTTGATCGCCGTGATCAGGCAGAAGAAAGGTGACGATGGCAGTTCGTTCATCAACAAGGTCGAGGCATACATCGACGCTCACTACCAGGACTACAACCTGAACATTTCATCCATCGCCTACCACTTCTCCATTTCCTCGTCATACCTGTCCACGCTGTACCGGAAGGAAAAGGGTTATTCCCCTCTGGAGCGAATCAATCAACTCCGCATCGAAAAGAGCATCAAGCTCCTCCAAGGAAGTGATTCGATAGCCCACATCGCCACTATCGTAGGTTTTAACGACAGCAACTCCTTCATCCGTGTGTTCAAGAAGATCAAAGGCATCACACCGGGGCAGATGCGGAACCTCACCTCACAGGACTGAACATCTTCAATATCTAAAATTCGTCTTCAAAACCTCCAAAACTTCCAAAATTGAAGATGCTTCAACAATTTTCAAGATTGCGTGTTCCCCAAACCGGATCGAACAATGGTGACGTGATCAAAACTCACACAAAGGAGTTACAAACGATGAGAAAAACAACGTTGCTCGTACTGATGGTGCTCTGCGTCACCTCTGCACTCTTCGCCAATGGAACAAAGGAAACTGAAGTGCAACAACCAGTTTCCACCTCCTCCACGTTTACCGGTTATCCGATGGAGAAAGACACACCGGTCAGTTTTTGGATCAAGCCCGGTTCATCCGTCACCGCCAACTTCAGTTCCATGGGTGACACCCCATTCTACAAAGAAGCCTTGAAGCGAACCGGAATCGACATCGATTTCCAACATCCGCCCATCGGACAGGAGAACGAGCAGTTCTCTTTGATCATGGCCGATGGCAATTATCCGGACATTATGATGTACAACTGGCTCAGCAACTATCCTGGCGGACCTGCGAAAGCCATTGCCGACGGTGTCATCATGTCACTTAACGATATTTTTGACAAATACTGTCCCAACATCAAAGCGTACCTTGCCGCCCATCCGGACTACGACAAAGCCATCAAGACAGATGACGGACAGTACTACTGTGTCCCGATGATCAACACAGAAGGGACTGGAACCTTCCTCGGGCCCATGATCAGAAGCGATATACTGGCCCACCTCGGGAAAGAAGTGCCGACTACCATCGATGAATGGTACGATGTCCTGAAAGCGGCCCAGGCAAGTGGAATTTCCCATCCACTGGCTTCTGAGTTCAGCCAGATCGACATCAGGAACTGGAATCCGTTCATGTACGCCTACAAGACGGACAGCAGTTTCTTTGTCGCCGATGACAACACTATCCACTATGGGCCTATTGAAGAAGGTTACAAAGAGTACTTGGAGAATTTCGCAAAGTGGTATCGCGAAGGTTTGGTCGACCCCGATCTTCCTTCTCTGACTACCGATCAGGTAACCGAGAAGATGACCAGCGGCAAGAGCATCGCCGCCTGGGCATTGGTCGGAGGTCGTATGGGTTCCTGGATTCCCGCAGGACAGAAGACCAACCCAGACTACATGCTGATCGCAACCCCCTGGCCCACCTTGGGAAAAGGCGAGACACCGGAGTACGGATGGTCTGCAATGCCGTTCTCGGGCAACGGTGCCGCCATCACTACGAAGTGCAAGAATGTCGAGCGTGCCGCAAGACTCTTGGACTACTTCTGGTCTAATGAAGGTCATGATTTCGCCTACTTTGGAACCAAAGACGTGACTTACACCATCGATGCAGATGGCAACTACCATTACACTGACTTGATCACCAAGAATACCAAAGGCTGGACCCTCGGCCAGATGATCGCCGCCTACACTATTGCCAACTACACGACTCCGACATACGCCGACATCCGGTATTCCAAAGAATATGCAAGTCTGCCTTCCCAGAAAGAAGCCTATGACATCTGGCGGACAAATTGTCTGAAGCACCTACTTCCACCGATCACTCCAAGCCCTGACGACAGCAAGACCTTGGCTCGCATCATGAACGAGATCACCACGTACCAGAGAGAGCTTTCGTTAAAGTTCATCCTTGGCACCGAGGACATCGACAAGAGCTGGGACACCTATGTCGCCAATATCAAGAAAATGGGAATCGACCAGGCGCTGGCCATCGAAAATAAAGCATACGATTCGTATCAGAACCGTTAGTCTTCTTCTTCCTCCGGTCTGTGGAGGTTCCCCTCCACAGACCATGTAAGGTTACTATATGAAACAAAAAATCTCTCAAGACTGGCAACGTAACAAGTCTTTGTATTTGCTTGTCCTCCCCGTCGTCCTTTTCTACGTCATTTTCGCCTATAAACCCATGTACGGGGCCTTGATCGCTTTCAAGGACTACTCTCCTGCGCTGGGTTTCTCCAAAAGTCCCTGGGTCGGGACGGAGAATTTCACCCGTTTTTTCCAGAGCGTTTACTTCTGGAGATTGATTAAGAATACTTTCCTACTGAGCATCTATTGCTTGCTCTGGGGATTCCCGGCCTCCATCATCCTTGCGCTGATGATCAACAACGTCAAAAACAAGCACCTGAAGAAGACCGTACAGACGATCTCATACCTACCCCACTTCATCTCTCTTGTGGTTGTTTGTGGCATGATCGCCGACTTCTGTGTCTCGACTGGTTTGATCAACGATGTCATCGCCTTCTTCGGTGGCACACGAAAACCGTTGTTGCAGGATCCTGCCCAATACAGGAAGATCTACGTCATCTCCCAAATCTGGCAACAGATCGGATGGGAATCCATTATCTATCTTGCAGCTCTTTGCAATATCGATTCCCAACTGTACGAAGCCGCCAGGATCGATGGTGCCGGCAAATGGAAACAACTTCTCCACGTGACCCTTCCCGGGATCGCACCGACCATCATCATCATGCTTCTGCTGTCCATCGGCCGTTTGATGAGTCTGGGTTATGAGAAGACCATCTTGTTGTACAACCCGGCCACCTATGAAACAGCGGACATCATTTCGTCCTACGTGTACCGCAGTGGCCTGATCAACCAGGAATGGAGCTATTCCAC
>JBAXYP010000184.1:0-4503 GCA_041670725.1 Sphaerochaetaceae bacterium | reverse complement strand
TGAATGGCGGTGTATACGCCCACGGGGATACGATCATCGCAATCGCTCCGCTCAAGGACATCCCGCTTTCCCTGGCAGGAGCAATTTCCTCCGTACCCTACACGATCAACATGCGGCAACTGCTATTCGTCACGCTCCTCACGCTCGGCATGGGGATCATCGTCTCGTTCGTCTTCGCATCGTTGTTCTCCCGCTCGATCTCAAAACCCGTCAAGGATCTCGCTACGTCAATGAAAGCGGTGGAAGGAGGAAACCTTCACGCCCATGTGGCGGACTCCAGCATCACGGAAATCTACCAACTCGATCATTCGTTCAACGCTATGGTAGGACAGATCACGAGCCTGATGGACCTGACGCGCGAAGAAGAGGCGAAGCTCGCCGAAGCGGAACGCAACGCACTGGAAAGCCAGATGAACCCCCATTTCCTGTTCAACACGCTCAACACGATCAAAGCGCTGGCGAAAATCCATCATGAGGACGAGATCTACACCATTTCCATCAAACTGGGAAAATTGCTCCGTTCCACCGTCGACAACCATGAAAGCGAATGTTCCATCAAGGAAAGTATGGAACTGGTGAACAGTTACCTGACCATCCAGCGCATCCGATTCGGAGAGAAACTTCACGTGGAGGAATCGGTGCAGGAAAGGACGCTGCGAGCGATGACGCCGAAGTTGATCATCCAACCGATGGTGGAGAATGCCATCGTACACGGACTCGAACCAAAGGCGGGAGACTGGCATCTGGGCATAACCATCGGGGAACGCGACGGATTCCTCACGATCGTCGTCAAGGATGACGGCATCGGATTCAACAGGAACGAACTTCCCGAGAATTTGGACGAACTGGACGGCAGCGGACATGTCGGACTGTACAATACGTACCGGAGATTGAAACTCCGCTACGGCGACCATGCCGAATTCAAGATGGAAAGCGAGCCGAAAAGAGGCACCACCATCACCATGCGGATGCCTGCAATATACAAACAAGAAGACGCTGAATCCTAAAGGGATCGCAATGCGACATGGGATGCTTCGCTTTGCCAATCGTATTGGAGCGCGTGCATGCCCACTTTCGCCGCGGCATCAGTATTCCATCGATAATCATCAATGAACCAGGAACTCTCCGCATCCGTGCGCTCGTGATCCAGAATATAGCGATAGTACTCCGGCTCCGGTTTGGAGAGCCGCACCATATGGGACGGATAGGTCGCGTCGAACAAACCATCCGTCAATCCCATGCGGGAAAGAATGTCCCAATGGGGGCCTATGGTATTCGACCCGCAGACAACGCGTTTTCCCTCTCTCCGTAGCCTCGCGATCGTTTCCATCACATCGGGATTCGGTACGGGATGAAAAAACTCCGCAAACGGCTCTCCTTGGATCGCGACGCCGAAGCGACGTTCCACGTGCGCCCAATAAACCGGCGTCGGGACGGAACCTTCCATCAACGGAACGTCATACGACCGGTAATCGGCAAGGAACCGTTCCTCGTCAAGATGATATGCCCGGGCGATCGCCTCCAGACAATGGATGTGGGTGATAACGACATTTCCCATATCGAATACATACAGCATTGAATTTCCTTCCTATTCTTTTCGTTCGTCAAGCAGTTCCTGCAGATTCACTCTCAGCGTCGCATATGCTTTTTCAGGGGACATACCGGAAAGCATTACCGATTCGACCGCCGTTCCGAGCAATTCCTGTACGCGGGAACTGTCCGCGCCATGATAAATCATATGACTCCGATCCAGATCGTGGATGAAGACGTTCCCATACGGCATGCTCCGAAGCGCCTTCGAGTTGACCAGCTCTTTGGTCGGCTGGACCAACGATGCACGCGAGAGATAGTCTTCACCGTATCTGAGCAGAAATCCGATGAGCTTCCAAGACATTTTCCGAACTTCGGGGCTGCTTTTCGCATTTACCATAAGGTAATGGGCATAAGCCGACGCTGCGACATCGTTTACCGCATCCTTGAAAAGCGGAAACGGCACCACCATCCATTCGTCGCTCTGGTAGAATTCGGGGTATTGCTTTTTCATCCGGCTTTCCTGATACAATCCGGAAAGCGCCATCGCCGCGGTGGCGTCATCGCCGGCAAACGACGAACGAGCGTTCTTGTAGGTGGGAGATCCAAGATTGAGGCCACCCGGACCCCATTGCTGCATGAACGTCAATACATGAATCCACGCATCTTCCCCCACCGCCGCGGTCCTGCCGTCTTCGCTAACCAAACGCCCGCCAAGTTGCTCGACCATCGGAACAAGAAAGTTCAAGTAATAGGGATAGCGAAAATCGAACCCGCGTTTCTTCAGAACCGTACCATCACGTTGCACCATTTTCTGGGAAAGCGCGACGACATCCTCCCATGTACGGGGATAGTCCCGCCTTGCATCAAGCCCCACATCGGAGAACGCCTTTTTGTTCAAATACAAACACCAATTGGTGTATTCGAGGGGCAACCCATATGTCTCACCCTTCACCGAAATGACATCGAAGACACCGTCAATGTACGTGTCTTTCATGTCCTGTTCGGATTCGAAACCCGCGGACAAATAATCCACGGGCGCCACGTACCCCTTGGCGATCAAAGGGAATTCGTTTTCCACGGGAAGATTGAAGATGTCGGGTCCCTGCCCTGCAGCAAATGCACGCTGCACAAGTTCAATCTGTTCGGCGGAAGAGTGTTCAATGCGATTGACCTGCACGCCGGGATTTTCCTCGATGAAACGGGCGATCAACTCGTTTTCCAGCGCCGCCCTCGCCTCATCCTGATGTGTCCAGTAGGTGATGGTCATTCCCCTTGTCTCATCCTCCTTGCGTCCGCCACACGACGACAGTACGACGCACAGAAGAACGACGAACATTTCCACGGAGACATACCGTTTCCACATGTTTTTCATCGTATCCGAAAACCATCGGTTTGCAAACTGTTTCGTATCGTGTCAGTCGATGACGATTTCTTTTTCCCCTCTCGGTACAATTTCGCCGATAATGGCCGCAGACGGAAGCGATGCGACAAGTTTTTCCGCATCTTCCCGCGGAAGAGAAAACAGCAGTCCCCCACTGGTCTGCGGATCGCACAGGACATCCTTTACGTTCTGCGCAAGAGACGAAGAAAAGGAAACATGGGGGGAAACGTAATCGAGGTTGTGGTACATCCCCTCGGGAAGCAACCCATAGGAAGCGGCTTCCAGCGCTCCCGGAAGAAACGGAATCGAACGGGATTGAATGCGGAGGCTTACCCCGCTCGCCTGAGCCATCTGCATTCCATGACCGAGGAGGGAGAATCCGGTAACGTCCGTCGCCGCATGGACGGAAAGGGAACGCGCCGCGTTCCGAGCCTGTTTGTTCAACGTAATCATGCTCTGGACGGCACCGTCGAAATATCGTGAATCGATCATTTCCGCTTTCGATGCGGTGACGATGACCCCCACGCCAAGAGGCTTCGTAAGGACAAGGGCATCCCCGATCTCCGCTCCTTTATTCGACCATACATCATTTCTGTTTGCAAACGCCGTGACGCACAACCCGTATTTCGGCTCGGCGTCGCTGATGGTATGTCCGCCTGCGATTACCGCACCACTTTCCCGGACTTTGTCCTGTCCCCCGCGGAGAATCTGCTCCATCACGGAAATATCAAGGCAGGAAGGGAAACAAAGCAGATTCATCGCCACGGCGGGAATCGCACCCATCGCATAGATGTCGGAAAGGGCGTTTGCTGCGGCCACTTGCCCGAACGTATAGGGATCATCTACCATCGGAGGGAAGAAATCCACCGTTTCGATCGCCACGGTATCCCCCTCCACCTGATAGACCAATGCGTCATCACTCGACTCAAAACCTTCCAGCAACCGATCATTGCGCATCTCCGGAAGACGGGAAAGCACATCATGCAATTTCTGTGGATCAAGTTTCGCGGCACATCCACTCGCCTTCACCATGCTGGTCAATTTCACCATCACGCATGCCTCCACAGACAGGTATACCCATCCTCTTTTGGCGCATACACCCCCTCGAGGTCAGGCGTCAAGAGGGTGTTCCACGAAGGAACCGTATAGACGACGCACGTACCGCAGGAAGCGGAAAGGGAACGGGGCACCGGCCTGAGATAGGCCGAATACCCTTTTTCCTCGAGAGTCCGCTTAAAATGCACGGCCCCGTAATGGCTTGCAAACGTCGCCGTATAGGTCGTCTCCATCACTTTGTCAGTTTCAACGTCCAGCCGTCCACTGCTACGGTATAGCCGACCGCTTTGGCGTACCGGCTCACGTTTTCCAACGCCGCCCTGTTGTCCACAAGAACATTCAGGGCATCGGGTTTGTCGGCCAACGCTTTCTTCGTCATGACTACCGGTTGGGGGCATGACAATCTCCTTGTATCAATTTCACGCATGTTCTTTTCCTCTCTTCGTCATGATGACGCCGCAGATAACCAAAAACGCCAAACAGACCAAAGTCATGACTTTCCCATTGGTCGTCGGCCCTTTGCCCGAAGAGGC
>JBAXYP010000183.1:0-4508 GCA_041670725.1 Sphaerochaetaceae bacterium | reverse complement strand
ATGACGATATCCTTCGGCCGTTTGAATACGACGACAAAATCGCTGGGTTTGATGGTCAGACCCATACCGAACATGACGACCATCAACAACGGATTTACCCATTTGGTGGTAAGCCATCCGGTGAACGCCGATGGTACGAACAGGGAAAACGCAGCGATCACCAATACGATAATCGCCATCCATTTCCCGACGAAATTGCTGATCTTTTTCAAGATTTCCATGGTACTTCCCTCGAAAAACTATGAATGATGGGGAAAGCATATGCTTTTTGGGAATCCGTGTAAAGATGCTTTTGCATAACGATGCACTGCGTATGCGCTTTTATGCATACTGATTACCACATAATGATCCCAAGATGTTCCAACAGGATTTTCAAGCCGATGAGAATCAGTACGGTTCCGCCGAAAACCTTTGCGCCGAATTGGAATCTGTTTCCGAATTTATTTCCTATCGCGACCCCTGCGAACGAGATGATGAATGTGGTGAAACCGATCACCGTCGAGGCGTACCAAATGTTGACCGAAAGGAACGCAAGGGTGATTCCCACGGCAAGCGCGTCGATCGACGTGGCGATCGCCATCAACAGCAGTTCCTTGATGTCGAGCCTCTCGTCTGCGGGACAGGACTCGGGGTCTTTGTCCCGTTCATGGCATGCGTCCCAGATCATTCTGCCACCCAAGTAGCAAAGGAGGACGAACGCGATCCAATGGTCGATGTCGGTGATGTATTTTTCGAACCTGACGCCAAGGGTCCAGCCGAGAACCGGCATAAGGAACTGGAAGAATCCGAAAAAACCGGCGATGATGGTTGCGTTCCTGTAGTTGACGCCGCCACGCATGCAAAGACCCTTGCACATCGCAATGGCAAATGCGTCCATCGAAAGGCTGACGCCCAGCAGAATAAAGTCAACGATTCCCATATGCCCCTCTGCCGATAAAAAAAGGAGCTGGTGCTTGTTCCAGCTCCTTGCATGATTCTCCGACTTTTCAGTCGTTGACCCGTTCCAGGTACTCTTTCGTTTCCGTATTGATGCGGATCTTTTCGCCCGCCTTGATGAAGATAGGGACGCGAACCTTCAGCCCCGTCTCGGTGACGGCGTTCTTCGTCGTACCGGTGACGGTATCCCCGCGAACCGCTTCCTCGGCCTCAGTGACGGTATAGACCACCTTGCTGGGGATCTGGATGTCCAGAAGCTCGTCCTCCCAGAAGGTGCAGCGATACGTTTCGCCTTCCTTCATCAGATATTGATAATCGGGGAACGTCGTCATCGGGCAGGTTACCTCATCGAACGTGGTGGTGTTCTGAAAATGAAACACCTCGCCGTCCTGGTACAGGTACTGGCAATCGCGGTCCTCGACCATAATGTCCTCGACCGTATCCTGCGTCTTGATCGTATCGGAAAGCGTCTGTCCAGTAGTGGGACTCTTCATTTTGATGCGAACGAACGCCGAGCCTTTGCCCGGATTGACAAATTCACGTTCCACGACAACATAAGGTTGCCCTTTTACCAGAAGCGCAGTTCCCTTTTCGATCTGACCTGCTTTCATTGACATACGTATCTACCTCTATATTCCTAACTGGTTTTTTTACCGGAAGATAGCATAGCAGAGAAGGGGAAAAGAATCAAATCCCCTATCTCATGGCTTCCGCTTTGCACCATCAAAAGCCTGTCGATTCCCATGGCTACGCCGCTGGTCTGCGGGAAGTCGTTGAAGAGATCTGCGAAGGACGGATCCGCATCCGGGATCGCCTGCCCGGTTTTCGTGCGTTCGGAGACGAGTTTCGCATATTCCTTGCGGTAATAAGAGCGTATCGTTTCCGCATCGCGCTCCTCATCGTAGCAATTCGCGATTTCCACGCCTTTCATGTACATCTCCCACCGTTTGCGATATGCTCCGTCACGTTTTGCCAAACAGTCGATCTGTGCGGGATAACGGTCCAGAACGAGCGGCTTGTCCTGGGGAAGGTTCGGTTCGACCAGCGTAAGGAACAGGCGGTTGAACGTATCCTCCCAGCCCTCCGGCTCTTTGGGAACCGACAGATTGCGGCGTCGGCATTCCTCGGCGAGGAGACTTTGCCTTTGGCATGCGTCGAGATCGACGCGGGCGAACTCCCACATCGCTTCCTTCATGGAAAGCCGCCTGAACGGGGGAAGCAGTACGGGATCCGTCCCTTTGGGACTGGAAGATGCGATAAGTTCTTCCGTCAAGGGAACGGAGTCCTGTTCGTCGAATCCGACCGTGTAGTATTCGAGCATGGTGAATTCGGGATTGTGGTTCTTTCCGATCTGTTCGGCGTTCCGGAAGCAGTGGCAGAACTGGTAGATCGAACCCGATCCGTCTGCGATGAGCCGTTTCATGAACACTTCCGGGCTGGGAATGAGATACAGGTTTTTGCTGCCGACGAACTCATTGGAGAACGTCGTCTCGAAGTTCTGGATGGTCGGCTCCGGAATCAAGTCCGGAGAAAGAAGCGGCGTGTCCACTTCGAGATACCCCTTCTGATCGAAGAACGAGCGCATGGAACGCAACAACGCGCTTCGTCGCATGATATTCTCTGTTCGCATACGGTACGGCATTGTAGTTAGGTCCTTGTCTGATTGCAAGATGTCGCCCCGGCCGATATACTTGCCGGGTATGCAAGGGTATCAGACGGATGACATCATCTACGCGCTCGCCACGGGTTGGGGGAAAAGCGCCCTCGCCATCGTCCGCGTCAGCGGAAAAGGATGCATCGCTCGGTTTTGCGCCGCGTTCTCCCGTCCCTCCGCCTTAAAGGAGGCGAAAAACGCCACGCTTGTCCATGGTTTCGTAACGGATGCCGAGGGAAATGCCGTGGACGAAGTAATCGTCTCCGTCTATCGTGCGCCCCATGGGTATACCGGCGATGACGCGCTGGATATTTCCTCCCATGGATCTCCCCTCGTCGTCAGGGACATCCTCTCGACGCTCGGTGCCCTCGGCTTTCGCGCCGCGGAACGCGGGGAGTTCACTTATCGGGCGTTTCTCCATGGGAAGATGGATCTCACCCAGGCCGAGGCGGTGGAGGAATTGGTCGATTCGGCGAGCGACTGTGGACGGAAAATGGCGTTGGATCGCCTGAGAGGCTCCCTGGGATCCCGTCTGAAGGACCTGCGGGAGGAATTCCTTTCCGTAATGGCCTCCATTGAAGTGCAACTCGACTACAGCGAGGACGAATTGGATGCATTCGTTTTTCCGCGCGAACGCTTGGAAAAGCTTGCCGGGAGAATCGATGCGATTGCGGCCACCTACCGGTTCGGCCGTCTGTACGGCAGTGGGGCCAACGTGGTGCTCGCCGGCCGGACCAATGTCGGGAAAAGCTCCCTGTTCAACCTGTTGCTTCAGAAGCGGCGTTCCATCGTCTCCGATGTTCCGGGGACGACTCGTGACTACATCGAGGAAGCATACGTAATTGATGGCATTCCCGTTCGGTTGTATGATACCGCCGGTCTCAGAGAGAGCGGGGATGCCGTGGAGAAAGAAGGGATCGACCGGACAAAAGAGTTGCTCGGGTCGGCGGATCTCGTCGTCTATCTCGTGGAAGACGGTGATGCCGTTCCGAAAGAGAGCGAACATACCTTAATCGTATGGAGCAAGAGCGATCTGAAACATCATGACGGGCTTTGTGTTTCATCGGTCACCGGCGACGGGATTGCCGCGCTCAAATCCGCTATCGGGGAAAAACTTCGTTCGGCGATGCCTCTCGACATGGAGGCGGATGTGGTGGTGCAGTCCCAACGACAGCATGATTTGTTGGTGAAGAGTTCCCAAGCCATCCGGGGGGCCTTGGAACTGGCCGATCAGAGAGTGCCGCTTGACATTGTCGCCGCCATGCTGCAGCAGGGGCTGGAAAGCTTGGGGGAGATTATCGGGACGGTGACGACCGAGGACATCTTGGACAAGATTTTCTCCGGATTCTGCGTAGGGAAGTGAGAATATGGATTACGACGCAATTGTAGTTGGGGGCGGGCACGCCGGCATCGAGGCTTCGCTTGCGCTCTCCCGCATGGGATTCGAAACATTGCTGGTCACCCAAAGTCTGGACACCATCGGGCGGCTTTCCTGTAACCCGGCCGTCGGTGGTTTGGCGAAAGGGAATCTCGTCAGAGAAGTGGATGCGTTGGGTGGGGAGATGGCGCATTTGATCGACAAAAGCATGATCCAGTACCGGATCCTTAACCGGCGCAGAGGTCCGGCCGTACAGGCTCCGCGCGCCCAAGCGGACAAATTCACCTACAGTAGGCTTGCAAAGGAAACGCTGGAAGGGCAAAGCCATCTAGAGCTGTTCATGGATACCGTGGTGGACATCACCGAGGATGATCGTCATCGGTTCGTGGGGGTCGTCACTCAGCGCGGGCATCGGATCACCGCGAAGGTGATGGTGTTGACCACCGGAACCTTTATGGAAGGGAAGATATTCATCGGTGAGTACGATGCTCCGTGCGGCAGGCTGAACGAACAGGCTGCGATAGGATTGGGAACGGCGCT
>JBAXYP010000182.1:0-4518 GCA_041670725.1 Sphaerochaetaceae bacterium | reverse complement strand
GGGAACGGGGAGATCGTCAGTCCGTTGAGGATGACATTCGCGAGACCGCGGAACAGCAACATGCCTGCAAGGGTGACGATAAACGGCGGAATGCGGACGTACGCGATCCAGTATCCCTGCCACGCGCCGAGCAAAATGCCGAACAATAGACAGATGATGATCGCGAGGTAGATGTTCATCCCCATGTTAACGATCAACGTACCGGCAACGGCACCGACCAAACAGACGATCGAACCGACGGACAAATCGATGTTACCGCCGGTAAGAATACAAAGAAGCATGCCGACGGCAAGAATTACCACATATGCGTTCTGGTTAATCAAGTTGGAAATGTTCGCCGGCGCAAACAATGATCCTTTGCCTTCAATCCTGATAAGAATCTCGAACAGTACCATGACAGAAACCAAGGCAAGCAAGATGGCATTCGCCTTGAATCCCGATTTCTTCTCAATCTTTGCTACCATGTAAATTCACTCTCCCTTTTTCACTGTTGAGGATCATTGTCAGGATCTTCTCCTGCGTTGCTTCCTCGTGCGTCAATTCGCCGGCTATCCGTCCCTCACTCATCACATAAATCCTGTCACACATACCCAGAAGCTCAGGCATCTCCGAAGAGATCATGACAATGGACTTACCCTTCTCCACGATGGAGTTCATCAAACAGTAAATCTCGTACTTTGCACCGACATCGATGCCACGCGTTGGTTCATCCAAAAACAGGATGTCGGGCTCTGCAAACAACCATTTCCCCAAAAGTACCTTCTGTTGGTTTCCTCCGGAGAGATTCCCGACGATCTGCTCATGGGAAGAACACTTCGTTCCCATCTCACGGATGTATTTTTTCGCCTCGCTGACTTCCAAATCCCGGTCAATGGTATAATGCCTGCCTTTCTTGACGATCTTGTACAGGTTGGAAAGGGTCGTGTTGGTGGTTATCGGTTCAGGCAGGATCAATCCGTTTCCTTTGCGGTCCTCCGTCACGTAGCTGATCTTGTTCTCTATCGCTTCCTTCGGAGTCTTGAGCGTCACTTCCTTTCCATTGATGTACGTACTTCCGGAGATGTTGGTTCCGTAACTGCGGCCGAACAGACTCATGGCGAATTCGGTGCGTCCCGCACCCATCAGGCCGCTGATGCCAAGGATCTCCCCCTTGCGCAAGGTGATGGAGATGTGGTCGCACACCATTTTGTCATGGTATGTCGGATGAAACACCGTCCAATCCTTCACTTCAAAAATCACCGATCCGATATGCGGTGTCCGCTGGGGAAAACGATGGGCGATGTCCCGTCCTACCATCGCGTTGACGATCGTCTTTTCGCCAAACCCTTCCTCCTTGCTCATCTCCCTAATAGTCGCGCCATCCCGGAGAATCGTAACGGAATCCGCACAATAGGCAAGTTCGTTGATCTTGTGAGAAATGATGATCGACGTCATTCCTTTCTTTTTGAATTCAAGGAGCAAATCAAGCAAATGCTTGCTGTCCTCTTCGTTAAGGGATGCGGTCGGTTCGTCAAGAATCAACAACTTCACGTCCTTGGCGAGTGCTTTGGCGATTTCGACCAGTTGTTGCTTTCCGACCCCAAGATCTTTGATCAACGTATGGGAGTTCTCTTTCAATCCCACCAGTTTCAGATACTGGTCCGCTTTTCCATACGTCTCGTTCCAATCAATATTGAATTTCGTCCCTTGTTCGTTCCCAAGGAACATATTTTCCCCGATGCTCAGCAAAGGGACCAATGCCAATTCCTGATGGATGATGACAATCCCGGCCTTCTCACTGTCCCTGATGCTCTGAAACTCGCACTTTTCCCCGTTGTATACGATCTCCCCTTCATACGTACCGGTCGGATATACGCCGCTGAGGACTTTCATCAACGTCGATTTACCGGCGCCGTTTTCTCCGCAGATCGCATGAATCTCGCCACGACGAACACGAAGGTTCACTTTGTCCAACGCCTTGACTCCGGGGAAAGTCTTGGTGATGTTTTTCATTTGCAGGATGATATCATCCATCTGTACTCCCCTTCATAGAGTTCAGGTGGATGAAACTCACCCACCTGAACGACGAAACATGGTTTGTTATTTGAGACCGATCTGCGCTTTGGTATAGTAACCGCTGTCAACCAACAACTGGACGAGATTGTCCTTACTCGCATAGACGGGGGTACACAAATAGCTCGGAATGATCCCGGTACCGTTATTGTACGTCTTGGTATCGTTAATCTCCGGTTTTGATCCCTTCATCAACGCGTCAACCATCGCAACGACTTTCTCCGCCAGCGTGCGGGTGTCCTTGAACACGGACATAGACTGGGTTCCGGCAAGCATGTTCTTTACGGACGTAACGTCACAGTCCTGACCGGTAACCACAGGGAAGTTGTCCTTGGTGAATCCGGCTCCGATCAACGCGGTGGTAACTCCCTGCGCGGTGGAATCATTGGAACAGAGTACTGCATCCAAATGAGTCCCGTTCGGTGCATACTTGTTGGAAGTGATCAGATTCTCCATACGCTTCTGCGCTTCCTCTGTGGACCAGTTGGGCGTTGAGCATTGGGCTTTCTCCGTTTGTCCGGAAAGCACCTTGATCTTCCCGCTCTTGATGTACGGATCAAGAATGGACATTGCGCCACCCCAGAAAAAGACGCAGTTGTTGTCATCGGGAGCTCCGGTGAAGAACTCCATGTTCACGCTGTCCGAACGGGTGTCCAGCTTCAACGCGTCACGAATGAACTTGCCCTGAATGACCCCGACGCCGTAGTTGTCGAACGTAGCGTAGTAGCTGACCGCATCACTGTTCATGATCAGACGATCATAAGCGATGACCGGAACGTTCTTTTTCTTCGCTTCTTTCAGGACTTCGGTCAAAGACGATCCGTCAATCGAAGCGATGACAAGAACGTTATCGTTGAGAATCATGTTCTCTACCTGATTCACTTGCGTCGGGATGTCGTTGTCCCCGGCGTATTGGAGATCTACTTTGTAGCCGGCGGCCTCCAGTTGCGCTTTCATGTTGCTGCCGTCCTGGTTCCATCTCTGCAAACTCTTTGTAGGCATCGACACGCCAATGGTCTTTACGGTCGAGCCGGAGCTTTCGCTGGAGCCTTGGGCAAATACCATGCTGCTCATTGCCATCAAGACGATCAACAATGCGACAATTCCTTTTTTCATCCTTTTTCTCCTTTTTACGTGCTCGAGCACGTTTCTATCATCAGTACAAACCCGAAAACCACATCTGTCAATCTTTTCTTGACATTCAGCTCCCTTTATCCAATACATACCGCGAAATGTGTTTCCATAACGCACTCTTTAGGAAAATACTCTTCCGAAATCTTTCGTCCTCTCCGTGCTTTTCCCCTCCGCACCTGAAATCAACGCTGTGAGGTAAGTCACAGCTTGTGAACTGCCGCATGTTTCGTTACAATGGCAACGGTCATATCGGGAGGAGAGTCTGCCATGAAAATGTCCAACATGTTTGCAAAAACCCTGCGCGAAGCCCCAAACGGAGCGGACTGCAAGGGATACGAATATCTATTGAGAGCCGGTTTCATCAATCAGATGAGTGCCGGCCTTTTTACGTTGTTGCCATTCGGATTCCGTTCCACTAAGAAAATCGAGCGCATCATCAGGGAGGAAATGGATGCCATCGGTGCTCAGGAAATGCAGATGCCGGTGGTGAACTCCGCCGATATCTGGAAAGAAACGGGGCGATTCTACAGCATTGACAAGGAAATGACCCGATTCAAGGACAGGGTGGGTCGTGATATGGTTCTCGCCATGACCCACGAGGAAGCGGTGACCGACGTCGCCGTCGACGAGATCGATTCATACAAGAAATTTCCCCAACTGGTCTACCAGATCCAAACCAAGTGGCGTGACGACCCCAGGCCTCGTGCCGGTCTGATTCGTGTACGCGAATTTACCATGCTGGATTCCTATTCGTTCGACAAGGATTCTGCAGGGTTGGACAAAGTGTATGCGGAACACTACAAGGCGTACTTCAGGATTTTCGGTAGATGCGCGCTTCCGGTGGTTGCCGTTGGGGCGGACTCCGGCATGATGGGCGGAAAGGTTTCTCACGAATACATGTATCTCTCTTCTGTCGGGGAAGACACCATCATCATCTGTCCGGACTGCGGATACACCGCAAACAGGCAAGTGGCGACATTCCGGAAGGAATATACGGTGGAAACCCCGAAACCAATGGAGAAAGTGAAAACTCCGGAAAGCAAAACAATCGATGAGTTGAGCGCATTTCTGAAAATCGACAAAAAAAAGACGGCGAAAGCTCTTTTCATGGTGGGAACGTACATCGACCCCACCAACGGAGCGGAGCAAGAAAAACTGATCGTCGGTCTGGTCCGTGGAGATATGGAAATCGAGGAAAACAAACTCCAGAACGCCGCAAAATGCAATTCAATGCGACCTGCGCATCCAGAGGAAATCCTCGCCGCCGGGATGGTCCCTGGCTTTGGTTCTCCCATCGGGGCGAAAGAGGGCGTGGTAAAAATCATCGACGAT
>JBAXYP010000181.1:0-4543 GCA_041670725.1 Sphaerochaetaceae bacterium | reverse complement strand
TGAAATGACATTACCCAACAGACTGACAGTGGCGCGTCTCGTCCTGTCCCCGGTTTTTTTTATTGTGTTCAATCTCCGGTACTGGATCGGAGAAGGGGCGTACGACCTTTCCACCATCCTGTGCCTTGTGCTTTTTTGCATCATCGAGTTGACGGACCTTTTTGATGGGAAAATCGCCAGAAAGCAGCATTTGGTCACCGATCTGGGCAAAGTGATGGATCCGTTTGGGGATACGCTCGCCCATCTGACGTATTTCGTTTGCTTCATGATCGCCAGAATCATGCCGAGTTGGGTGTTCATCATCATCATGTACCGGGAATTTTCCATTCTGTTTGTGAGAATGCTGATGATTTCTCAGGGGAAAGTGATGCCGGCCAACATGTTCGGCAAAACAAAGACGGTGACCTACGCAGTCGGTGGCGTTCTCGGCATCCTGTATCTGGCGTTCAGCCGATGGATGGAGGGAGCTTCGTGGTTGCACGGTTATTCCATCCTTCTTACCGTAGTGTTCGTCCTTTGTGCGTTCGCCAGTTTGTTTTCGTTCGTCGTCTATGCAGTGAAGATTCACAAGGATGGGAGCCTTTCGCACATGACGAGATGAAGTCGGGTGGACAAGTGCCGTCCGTAATGGTATGATGAACTGACAATTCAGATTAACCTTAGAGAAAAGAGAGTAAGGTGTGAAGGGTTTACCCTAGGCATACCTTGCTCTTTTTTTATGCGCTTGGAGGTGGTGATAATGGATTATGACATATTGGTGGTCGGTGGCGGCGTGACGGGTTGCGCGATAGCGAGAAGTCTTTCCCGTTACGATATGTCCATTTGCCTGCTTGAGAAAGGGGAGGATGTATGTAGCGGCACCTCCAAGGCGAATAGCGGGATCGTACATTCCGGCTATGATCCGATTCCGGGGACGTTGAAGGCAAGGCTGAACGTCGAAGGAAGCGAGATGATGCCCCGACTGTCGAGGGAACTTGATTTCGATTACAAGCAGAATGGTGCGTTGATCGTTTGTTTTGATGAACGGGATCTGCCCAAGCTGAAACAACTGTACGACCGCGGCGTCAAAAACGGAGTGAAAGAGATGAGACTTCTCTCCGGTGACGAGGCGCGTGCCGTCGAACCGAACCTCAGCGATGGCGTCTGCGGTGCGCTGCATTGTCCGACAAGCGGCATTGTCTGTCCGTTCGGCATTACCATTGCGTTTGCTGAGAATGCTTACGCCAACGGGGTGGAATTCCGTTTTGGAGCCGAGGTGAGGAAAATTGCGAAGATTGGCGGAGGCTATGAGATATCCCTTTCCGACGAAAAGAAGCTGACGAGTCGCTATGTGGTCAATGCCGCCGGCGTTTACGCCGACGTGTTTCACAATATGGTCAGCGACAAGCCCATTACCATCGTGGCGAAACGGGGCAATTATCTGTTGTTCGACAAGGAAGTGGGGAATTATGTTTCCCATACGATTTTTCAGCTTCCGACGGCCGCGGGCAAAGGTGTGCTTGTCACGCCCACCGTTCATGGGAACCTGATGGTCGGCCCCACCAGCAAGGAAGTGGAGGACAAGGAAGACACTGCAACCTATGCCGTCGATCTTGAGGATGTGGCTCGCATGGGGTCCTGTTCCGTAAGGGAGATTCCGATGCGCAAGGTCATCACCAGTTTTTCGGGACTCCGCGCCCATGAGATTGGCGGGGATTTCGTCATCGGGGAAGCGTCCGGAGCGAAAGGATTCTTTGATGCGGCGGGGATCGAGAGTCCCGGCCTCTCCTGCAGTCCCGCCATCGGCGAATATGTGGCTCGCATGGTGGCCGCGGAGGCGAAGGCGAAAGAAAAGGCTCATTTCATCGGCACACGCAAGGGAATTCTCCGAACAAGGGATATGGATCCCGCCCAAAGAACGAAATTGATTAAGGAGCATCCGGAATACGGGACGATCGTTTGCCGATGCGAACAGATTTCCGAAGGGGAGATCATCGATGCCATTACGCGACCGCTCGGAGCGACCAGCATGGACGGTATCAAGCGAAGGACCAGAGCCGGCATGGGGCGGTGTCAGGCCGGATTCTGCACGCCGCGGACGATGGAATTGCTCTGTGAAAAAAGAGGGTCCGGCATGGAGAAAATCTGCAAGAACAAAGAAGGATCGGAACTGCTAAAGGGAGGAACGAAATGAACGGGCACGACATCGTCATCATAGGTGGAGGCCCCGCCGGTTTGGCCGCGGCGGTCGCCGCCAGGGAAACGGGCGTTCAGGATATCCTCATCCTCGAGCGAAATCATCAACTGGGGGGAATCCTCAACCAGTGCATTCACAACGGGTTTGGACTTCATACGTTTAGGGAAGAACTTACCGGACCGGAGTATGCGCAACGGTACATCGACAAGGTACTCGGATCTCATATTCCGTATCGCGTGGATACCATGGTCCTTGACGTGCAGAGCCATCGGGTGACGTACATCAACAGAGAGGAAGGTATGGTGACCATCTCTGCGAAGGCGATCATCCTGGCGATGGGATGTCGGGAACGTCCTCGTGGTGCGCTCAATATTCCCGGATATCGTCCTGCGGGGATTTTCAGCGCCGGAACAGCTCAGCGCCTGACGAACATCGAGGGATACAAGGTCGGTTCCAAAGTGGTGATCCTCGGCAGCGGGGATATCGGCTTGATTATGGCGAGGCGGATGACGCTGGAAGGAGCGAAGGTGGAAGTGGTGGCGGAACTCATGCCGTTCTCCGGAGGACTGAAACGGAACATCGTGCAGTGCCTGGACGACTATAACATCCCGTTGAAGCTGTCCCATACCGTGGTGGATATCCAAGGCAAGGAACGAGTTACCGGGGTGACCATCGCGGCGGTGGATTCTCATCGTAAACCGATCCCCGGAACGGAAGAGCACTATGATTGTGATACATTGCTTCTCTCCGTCGGGCTGCTTCCTGAGAACGAACTTTCCCGTGGCGCACATGTGGACATAAACCAAGTGACCAGCGGGCCGGTCGTCGATGATACGCTGGAGACCAGCCAGGATGGTATTTTTGCCTGTGGCAACGTGTTGCATGTTCATGATTTGGTCGATTATGTATCTGAAGAAGCGTCGCTCGCCGGACGAAACGCCGCATTGTATGCTCTGGGCGGAAAGAGGGAGAAAAAGGGGATTCCGATCGTCGCTACGGGCGGAGTCCGATATACGGTACCTCAGAGACTGGATATCCATCATATGTCGGATATGGTGACGGTGCGTTTTCGTGTCGGCGATGTGTACAAAGGCAGGTATGTCTCCGTATACTATGATGATACCAGGGTGATGCATCTGAAAAAGAAAGTGCTTGCCCCAGGGGAGATGGAACAGGTCATCCTCCAGAAGAACAGCTTTGGGCAATTTTCGGATGTCAAGACCATTACGGTGAAGACCGAGGAGGCGTAAGATGAGCAGAAAAGAATTCATCTGCATCGGATGTCCGCTTGGATGCAATCTGGTGGTGGAGTTTGATGATGAGAAGAAGGAAGTGCTCTCCGTTGCGGGAAACTCCTGCAGGACGGGTGATATCTATGCCCGGAAAGAAACGACCAATCCGACGAGGATCGTGACCAGTTCGGTACCGGTAAGCGGAGGGGATATGGCGATGGTTTCCGTCAAAACGCAGCGAGATGTCCCAAAGAGCATGATCTTCCCGGTGATGGATGTCATTCATAAAACCAAGGCGAAGGCGCCCGTTCATATCGGAGAAGTGGTGATTCGCGATGTCGCGGGGACGGGAGTCGACGTGGTGGCGACAAGGAACGTCAATGAGCGATAACGCCGTATTGCTCCAACGGTGTCGTCATTTCGTCTTGGACATGGACGGGACGTTTTATCTGGGGAACACCATCCTGCCGAACAGCTTGGAGTTTCTCAGGAAAACGGTGGAGACGGGCAGGGATTACCTGTTCTTCACCAACAACTCCTCCAGGAGCCCGGAGGTGTATATCCAGAAACTCGCCGCAATGCAGTGTCATATCGGCAGAAGCGAGATTATGACGAGCGGGGATGTGATGATCGAATGGCTTTCCGCGAATCATCCGGGAGAACCCGTGTACTTGGTGGGCACTCCGTCCCTCGTCCAGAGTTTCCGTGAAGGAGGGATCAACCTCGTCGAAGAAAATGCGAAGATCGTTGTTGTCGGATTCGATACGACTCTTACATACGCCAAACTGGTCAAGGCATGTGATTTCATTCGTGGCGGCGCATTGTTCCTCGCCACCCACTTGGATGTCAATTGCCCCGTGGAGGGCGGTTTCATCCCTGATGTCGGTTCGTTTTGCGCGTTGATTTCCCTTTCCACCGGCGGGAAACAGCCGAAGGTCGTCGGGAAGCCGCATAAAGAGACGGTGGACATGATTATCCGGCACACCGGGTGGAAGCGAGAGGAGATCGCATTCGTCGGGGACAGGATTTACACGGACGTGGCTACCGGAGTGGACAACGGGGCGATCGGGCTTCTCGTACTCTCCGGTGAATCTGACATGGGGACGGTGCGTGCCTCCCGAACCAAACCCGATGG
>JBAXYP010000180.1:0-4552 GCA_041670725.1 Sphaerochaetaceae bacterium | reverse complement strand
TTCGCATACGTTTACCTCAACAGGGTAGTAGCATATTTGGATCGGCCATGTACAGAGGGGTCAAGGAACGAGATAACTTGCCAGAACTCCCATTCTTGCATATCCGTCCGTCACGACCGATTCGGGACCGAGCGTAATGATGCTGGAGGATAGAGGCAGGATATGTTTTGCAAACAAATAATCGATTCGTTCCTTCAACGTCTTTTCGATGACGGTGTCCCCCGCATCGGTGGCCTCACTGAAATGAGTCTGCCGGTACGTGTCCATGTATCCTGCGTTGAGTATGGTGTCGGCCAGCGGCCATGCATAGTCCATTCGTCGGTACTCGACCGGGCTCATCGTGTTCCAGTCACTGCTTGCCGGTTCGTAAAGGGAAGCGCCGAGGATTGCCGCTTCCGAAGGGACATCGTTTTCAAGCATTTTATGAGTCGTATCCAGACGCTTTCCCTTTATCGAGGCGACGGTCCCTTTCCAGTCGCCTCCGGAGAGGAATGTCTCAAATACGGTGTATTCGGGCATCTCTGCAGGGACGACCCTGATGGTACGTGTATCATCCAATTTGAGTTTTACGCCCCATTGGTCGGGATTTCCGTCGAGCGCATAATCACTGATGACGGCGCCCATCTCCGTAATGACAGCGCTGTGGTTGATTGTCTTGGCCAACTGGTACACGTTTTTCTTGCTTCCCGTGACGATAGTGACTTGTGTTTTGAGGTCTTCGATGGAACCGGCGATTTCCGCTATCTGGCGTTCCGAATAATCGATTTCTCCCAAAGGAAGCAGTAATACGTCCAAGCGATCCATCGGAGAACTGGTGATTATGTCTCCGTTTCGGTACACGTTGGGATATGTGATCGTCTCGAAAGCGGGGAGACTGGCCTGAGCCTTCGCGATGGCCTGTACGGCTTCCTTGGCTTTGGTTTCCTTTGCCGTATACGTGGAAAGTTGCGCCTGCAACGTAACCATGTCCGTCGTCATGGCGGCGATTCTTTTTTCATCAAAGGCGAGGCGGGTAGCTTGGCTGTCCGTCGCAACGGTCAATTTCTTGTTCTCGTCCGTGAGTTTGGCATTTTCCGTCTGAAGGGATGTAATCAACTTGTCTTTGTCCACGGGAACGATCGGACCGTTTTGTATGATCGAGTATTTCGTTACCGTTGTCGCCGGCTGTTCCGGCTGGATTTTCTTCAACCCTTCCTGTCCCGTATAGTGGGCGCAGGAAAAAAAGAGGAGTATGCTGCACAGGACGATTGGGACAAAGAGTTTCTTCATGTGGCTTCCTAGAATTTGAACAAGGCTTCCGCCCTTGCCTTGGCGGCTTTTGAATCTTTCCTGCTTTTGGGACCGCCGTCGCCAAAATGGAAACTGTCGCAATAGTTTTCTTCTTCCTTATCTGTTTGCTCTTCCTCCGCGCCTTCATGACAGTCATGATACGCGCCTGGTTCGTAATAGACGCAATTTACGCAGGAATGGAGCGGCATGTGGCATTTCTCGCACAACGTTTCCGGGCCGATGAACATGCCATCGTCAATCGGAGTATGACAGAAATGACAGGTTTTCATAGTATTAGAAAGAAAGCTTCCCTCCCAGTTCATTCATCTCGCCTTCTGCGTATGTTTGTTTCGCGAACTTGAATGATTGACCGTCGTTGAGAAAGCGAGGAATGACATGGATGTGCAGATGAGGCACCTCCTGACCGCTCGCCTTTCCGTTGTTGATGATGACGTTTGTTCCGTCGCAACCGAGGACATTCCGTTGCATTTCGTCCACTTTCTTGGCTATCTCCATCATATGGGAGAGCGTGGAGGCGGGACATTCACTGAAAGTCGGATACGGATGTTTTGCGATGATCAAGGCGTGTCCTTTCTCCACGGGGCTGATGTCCAAGATGACGATGCATTGGTCATCTTCATGTAATTTCACCGAAGGGATTTCCCCGTCGATGATGCGTGAAAAAACCGTTTTCCCCATAATTTACCTCATCTTGTATTCTATAACCAATGGCGTTGAACCACAAGCGGGAACTTTCTTTTCCCGTCTCTCTTTCCTCTCTTCTTTGAAAGTGGCGAAAGAGGTGTTGCCTGTTGTTTCTCGGGCGAAACGGCAATATGTTGTTCATCAAGTGTTTATCCAGCATACAGTTTGAGCGTCTATGTCTTGCATAAGACGACCAAATTGTTTTATTATCACTTCGGTTCACCCACCGGGTGGCTTTTTTTGCTGTTGGCATAGTTCCAATCAGCATGCAATTACGGGAAATGAGCTTTTGTATTCTATATTTTGAGAGAGGAAAACAGTATGGTTGACCTGCAACACATGAGGAACATTGGTATTTCCGCCCATATTGACTCGGGCAAAACTACGCTTTCGGAACGTATCCTCTACTACTGCAATAAGATTCATGCGATTCATGACGTCCATGGCAAAGACGGCGTCGGCGCCACGATGGATTTCATGGATTTGGAAAGGGAACGGGGCATCACCATCCAGAGTGCTGCGACGAATGTCCAGTGGGAAGGGGACGAAATCAACATCATCGACACTCCGGGACACGTTGATTTCACCATCGAGGTTGAACGGGCTCTCCGTGTGCTTGACGGAGCCATTCTTGTATTGGATTCCGTTGCCGGTGTCCAAAGTCAGTCCATTACGGTCGATCGCCAGATGAAACGGTATCATGTACCCAGACTTGCGTTCGTCAACAAATGCGATCGTGCGGGAGCCAACCCGTATCGTGTCAAACAGCATTTGATCGAGAAGCTCGGTCTGAACGCCGTGTTGATGCAGATTCCCATCGGACTGGAAGACAAACTTGAGGGTGTCGTCGACTTGGTCGAGATGAAAGCCTACTACTTTGATGCGGGTGCTGATGGCATTCATGAAAGAGTTGCGGAGATTCCCGCGGAGTTGGTCGACGAAGCGCAGAAGAAGCGTGAAGAAATGCTTGATGGTGTTTCTTTGTGCAGCGATGAGTTGATGGAAGCTATGCTTGACGATAAAGTGACGCCGGAGATCATCAAGAAGGCGGTTCGCAAGGCGACCATCGCACTGCAGCTCTGCCCGGTTTTCATGGGTTCCGCATATAAAAACAAAGGTATCGAACCGTTGTTGGATGCTGTCATCGATTATCTGCCCGATCCCACTCAGGTCACCAACAAAGCGTTGGATCTTGACAACAATGAGCAGGAAATGATTCTCAAGGCCGACGAAGAAATGCCGGCGGTCGCATTGGCTTTCAAGCTTGAAGACGGTCAGTACGGCCAGCTCACGTATATACGTGTCTACCAAGGAAAGATCAAGAAGGGCGATGAACTCTACAACACCCGTGCAAAGAAAAAGTTCAGAATCGGACGTCTGATTAAGATGCATGCCGACAAGATGGAAGATTTGGACGAAGCTGGGTGCGGAGAAATCGCCGCGCTTTTCGGTATCGAATGTGCCAGTGGAGATACGTTTTGCGATACAAAGCTGAACTATTCCATGACCAGCATGTATGTTCCTGATCCGGTCATCGAACTTGCTATCACTCCGGTGGACAAAAAATCCTCCGACAATATGGGCAAGGCGCTCAACCGCTTCTTGAAGGAAGATCCGACGTTCCACAGTTATGTGGATCCGGAGAGCGGAGAGACGATCATCGCCGGCATGGGCGAGTTGCATTTGGACGTGTATGTCGAACGTATGAAACGTGAATACAATGCAGTTGTCACGACAGGACAGCCGCAGGTCGCCTATCGTGAGGCGATTACACAGAGAGCCGAGTTCAACTACACCCATAAGAAGCAGACGGGTGGAAGCGGTCAGTATGCACGGGTTGCCGGATATTTGGAACCGATTCCCGATCCCGCCGAAGGCGAAGAGCGAAAGGATTACGAGTTTGTCGACGAAATCAAGGGCGGAGCGATTCCCAACGAATACATCCCGTCCTGCGACAAAGGGTTCCAGAAAGCCATGGAGAAAGGTACGCAGATCGGATTCCCCATCATGGGGGTTCGGTGCGTGATCAACGATGGTGCGTGGCATCCGGTTGACTCTTCAGACATCGCGTTCCAGACGGCGGCTATCGGTGCGTTCAGGGAAGGATACGAAAAAGCAAGGCCGTGTATCATGGAACCGATCATGAAAGTTGAAATGACGGCGCCAACCGAATTCCAGGGTAATATGTTTGCTTCAATCAACCAACGTCGTGGCGTCATCATCAGTTCCACTGAAGATCACAACATGAGTACGGTTGATGCCGAAGTGCCGCTTGCAGAGATGTTCGGTTTCTCCACTGTTCTCCGTTCCCTTACGCAAGGGAAAGGAGAGTTCACCATGGAACTCGCCAAATATGGGAAGGTTCCTGTGAGCGTGGCGGAGGAGTTGAAAAAGAAATTCCAGGAAGAGAAAAAGGCGGCTCATAAACAGAAGTGATGGTTTCTCACTGATGCGGAGAGAAAGCTGTATCGCTTATGGCGGTACAGCTTTTTTTAGTACGACGCAAGATACTCGGCGATTACAAGTCCTTCCGAACGAAGATGGCGTTGTGGAGAGATTTTTACAGGATGTTTCGGCG
>JBAXYP010000179.1:0-4602 GCA_041670725.1 Sphaerochaetaceae bacterium | reverse complement strand
TCTATCTGAGCCCCTTCGGGAACATATCCGCTCTGGGGAAACCATTCGGAGAACACTCGTCTCCAAAGAGCTTGCAGGGCAGAAGGGATCGACCCAACGCAGGGAAAAACCGCATAGGTCGCCGATGCAAGAATCAGTTCCTCCAGATCCGAAGGTACCGGTTTTGTCGATCCGGCTGCAATCCAATAGTCGAAACCGTCCGCATCCCCGTCTGCACAAACGCCAAGGCATGCAAGAGAGGGAATGTCATTCCCTTTCATGATCGCTTTGGAAACATCGCTGTTTTCCACATCGTCCCAAAAACGGGGAATCTCCACAAAATTGTTCCCATCGGTGCAATCTATCCGTTTTCTGACGCCGATCAACCGCATACGATCTTTTTTCTCAATACGATATTCCATAGGTACCGCTCCTTTCACGGTCATTTGAAACAAGATGCGTGGATAGTTCCTGAGTACGTTTCCGCCTTTCCTGACCTCCGACGGCTTCACTCCTTCCATCTGGGTAAAAGCACGTGCGAACGAAACGGGATTCGAATACCCCCATTTCATCGCAACGTCGATCACCTTCGTATCCGTGGAGGCAAGTTCCATCGCCGCCAAGGACAAACGGCGGCGACGGATATATTCAGCCACCGGTACATCGGCGAGATAGGAGAAAATTCGTTGGAACGCAAAAGAAGAGCATCCTGCGATGCGGGCGGCTTTTTCCAACTCCACATCTCCATCCAAATGTTCCTCAATATATTCCATCGCCCGATTCCAATCGTACAACCAATCCATATCATCCTCGTCTCAAAAATGTATCGGAAAACAATCATCCCCACGCAACTAATCTTGCACGATTTTGTCGCCGGGGCAAGCCGCACACACACAGACTTGCAAAACGCTTTAAAATCCATTACATTCGACGAGCAGAGAAAAACACATTCCGGTACGGTAGTCCGGAAGGCCATTCGGCTCAGTATCCTGCAGGCTTATGCTTGTTGTCCGCTTCTGTCCAGGGGAACGGTATGTCTTCCCGAGGACGAAGATATGGATGACTTTATGACAACGATCATATTTTACGACGGTCAGTTTTGGATAGCGATCATTGAGAAATCGGAACAAGGAAATCTTTTCATCGGCAAGTATGTCTTTGGGACGGAACCGACAGGTCCAGAACTCATCGGGTGGATGCGCGACACCTTTGCGAACGTGCCGCTTTTCCCTACCGATCACTTCCCCGTTTTCCATCACAAGAAGGCGCGGAGGGAAACGACAAAAAATCTCATCGATGCGAAAACGCGGTTTTCCGAAACTCTATCCGCATATCTCCAGACAAACAGACACGAAAGGGAATGTCGTAAAGAAGAAACATACGCCCAAAAGGTAAAAAAGAGAAAAGCGAAAAGAAATCACTGAAAAAAAGCAGGGCCTCGATAAGGGCCCTGCAGTATCGTTGCGTTTTTCTCGTACAGCACTCACTGTTTGTAAGCGTCGTTGTGTACGCCGAAAATCGCTCTTCCGCTTGGTTCGTCCATCGCCTTGAACGCCGCATCCCATTCCAGAGCCTTCGCCGTGGAACAAGCCACGGAAGCTTCGTGGGGAACGCACCGCGCCTCGCTTTCCGTCGGGAAATGATTGGCGAAAAGGCAACGATAGTAGTATTCCTCTTTTGTCGACGGCGTGTTGATCGGGAACCGATGAACGGCATTGGCAAATTCCTTATCGGAAATTTCTTTGCCGGTCATTTCCTTCAACGTATCGATCCAACTGTAACCGACCCCGTCGCTGAACTGCTCTTTCTGTCTCCAAACGATTTCCTTGGGAAGCATGTCCTCGAACGCCTTGCGTACCACCCACTTCTCTATCCGCTGAGTACCATCCGGCATACGGACGCTCATTTTTACTCGTGGAGGCAAGTTCATCGCAATGTCGATGAACTCCTTGTCGAGGAACGGAACGCGCCCTTCGACGCCCCACGAAGCGAGCGCCTTGTTTGCCCGGAGCAAGTCGTAGAGATGAAGTTTTTCCATCTTCCGTACCGTCTCCTCATGAAATTCCCGTTCGTTCGGTGCTTTGTGGAAATACAAGTAACCGCCAAACAACTCGTCCGACCCTTCTCCTGAAAGCACCATCTTGATGCCCATGCTCTTGATGACACGGGCGAGCAGGAACATCGGGGTCGCAGCGCGTATTGTCGTGATGTCGTACGTCTCCAGATGGTATACCACGTCATCCAGAACGTCCAACGCCTCCTGAAGGGTGAAATGAACCTCGTGATGTACCGTTCCGATGGCATCGGCGGCAAGACGAGCCGCCTTTAGATCGGGGGAATCGGCAAGACCGATGGCGAAACTGTGAAGCCTGGGCCACCACGCCACTTCCGTATCCTTGGATTCAATACGCCGTGCGGCGTATTTCGCAGTAATGGCGGCGATAACCGATGAATCAAGACCGCCGGAAAGAAGGACTCCGTACGGAACGTCGCTCATCAACTGGCGCTTTACCGCCGCTTCCAATCCTTCTTTGACCGCCATGACGCATTCATCGTCCGATCGTTTGTCGTCTTTCACCGCGTCATAACTCATCCACGCGCGGTGATACCATTTCTTCACTCCCTTGTCCGGACTGTAGTAGTACGAACCGGGGGCGAATTCTTCCACCGTGGTGCATACTCCGGAAAGAGCCTTCATCTCGCTGGCCACGTAATAATGACCCGCCGCGTCCCATCCCTGATAAAGCGGAATGATGCCGATATGGTCCCTGCCTATCAGATACGCATCCTTTCGCTTATCGTACAAGGCGAAGGCAAAAATCCCGTTGAGATCCTCAAAAAGCGCCGGCCCTTTGTCGAGGTACAGGGCGATGATCACCTCGCAGTCACTCTGGGTGAGGAACGGATACTCCTTGTACTTCGCGCGGATGTCCCGATGGTTGTAAATCTCCCCGTTTGCCGCAAGCACGATGTTCCCGTCCTTGCTGAAGAGAGGTTGCTTTCCCGAAAGTGGATCGACAATGGACAACCGTTCGTGGCTGAGAATTGCGTCCATACCCGTATAGATGCCCGACCAATCCGGACCTCTGTGACGGATCGTCCTCGACATTTGGATTACCTGTTGACGGTATTGGGCCGCATCCGTCGCAATGTCAAACATTCCTACAAATCCACACATTCCCTTCCCTCCGGAGATAAAAAAAAGACGCTCCACTCCCCTGCCGGAACGTCTTTGTTCTTGAAAATATCTTAGAGACTCAAAAGCGTCTTGTCAACAATACGATTCCGATCATCAGATGTGGGAAAGCGTTTCGTCAACAATGCTTACCGCCTCTGAAATCTCCGCCGCCGTGATAACTAGCGGCGGCACAAAACGAAGCACGTCCGAGCCCGCGCTACAAACGAGGAGACCCCGCTTTCTGCATTTCGTTACCACGTCGGCAGGCGACACTCTCAATTGCAGACCGTCCATCAATCCAAGCCCACGCACCGCGACACATGCCTCAGGATGTTTCTCTACCAACGACCCAAGGCCTTTCCTGAGCAATTTCCCGTTGGTCTCCACCTGCCTCTCCAACGCTCCGTCCTGAAGACGAGAGAGGATCACCTCGCTTGCGGTCATCGCCAAAGCGCCGCCGCCGAACGTGGAGGCATGATCGCCCGGGGCAAACAGATGAGAAACCTTTTTTCCTGCCACCATCGCTCCGGCCGGAATCCCACATCCAAGAGCTTTGGCAACGGTCATCACATCGGGAACGACTCCATAGCGTTGCCAGCAGAACGGGAATCCCGTCCTCCCCATTCCGCACTGCACCTCATCGAAGATCAACAGGAGATTATGTTCGTCACACAACGTCCTCAGTCCCTTAAGGAATTCAGGTGTAGCAGGAATGATTCCCCCTTCCCCCTGAAGCGCTTCGCAAATGACGGCACAGGTCTTGTCCGTGACCAAACGTCGGACGCTCTCCACGTCGTTGTACTCGGCATAAGAAAAACCGGGAACCAAGGGGAGGAAACTTTTTTGGTACTTCTCCTGACCCGTCGCGGAGACCGCTCCCATCGTCCGGCCATGGAAAGAATGTATGAAGCTGATCACTTCGAAACGACCCGTCTGTTTTCCGTATTTGCGTGCCAGTTTCAACGCCGCTTCATTGGCTTCCGCTCCGCTGTTGCAAAAGAACACGCGATCCAGTCCCGACAGCTCGACAAGCAATTGCGCCGCATGAAGCGCGTGAGGATTGTAATACAAATTGGAACAATGGAGCATCCCGGTATCGATCGTTTCCTTGAGCTTTTCCACCAAGACGGGATCTCCGTACCCGAGAGCGTTGACAGCGATGCCGCCGACACAATCGAGGTAGGAGTTTCCTTCCACGTCGACCAGACGGGAACCTTCCCCACCGACAAAACAAAGAGGAGCCTGTGCATAGCAGTCCTGGAAGTACCGCTTACCCATATCTTGGCATTGATCGTTCGTCATGATTCCTTCTCCTATCTGTACAACATGGTACCGACACCTTCATTGGTGTAAATCTCAAGTAAAATGGCGTGCAAAGTCTTTCCGTTGAGCACATGCACACTCTCCACGCCCCGTTTCAACGCATCCAGACAACACTCCACCTT
>JBAXYP010000178.1:0-4606 GCA_041670725.1 Sphaerochaetaceae bacterium | reverse complement strand
TAGTCCCTGCTTCACCGTTTCCGTCTGGACGGCGTTGGGAACGAAATGCAAGGCGGCGAGCGACCATGCGATCAGAACGCTGGTGATCGCTTGGGTGAGTTTCGCAAGGAATGTCTGGGTAGAAAAGATGATGCCTTCGTTCCTGTTGCCTGTCGTATATTCTCCATATTCGATCGTATCGGCGATCATGGCTGTCTGGACTACTTGGGGACTTGCCATGCCGAGGGACGCGATGCAATTGAACGCCAACAGGACGGGAATATTCCTCCAGCCGACGAGATAGAAACCCAGCGAGCCCAACGCATAGACAAGATAATAGCCGATACAGGTCTTTTTCTTGCCGAAGCGTCTGCTGAAGAACGGTACAAGGGAGATGCCGATTAAAATAAACGGGATGTTGATGCCGGCGAACAGCGTATACAGAGACCCATCCATCAAGTTGTAAGTGACATAGTAGATCAACATGGAAAGTTTCGCTGTTTGTCCGATGCCCGTGAACAGTCCGGACAGAATGACGAGAAGTAACGGCTTGTTGCCGAAGATTGTAGAAAAGATATCTCTGAAGTTCGGCCGTATTTGCCGTGGATTCCTTTTGACCCGTTCTTTCACGCCAAAAAACGTTACGAGGAAGCAGACGACGGTCAGGAGACTGTACAGCAGAGCCACCGATTGGTAGCCGTGAACCATATTTGTTTTGCCGAATGCATCGAGAAGCGGCTTGGTAATGACGGTAGCGAGCGCTACGGCGACGGTCGCTGACAGGCGGGGGGCCGTAACGATTCGGTTGCGGTCTTTTTCGTTGGTGGTGATACTCGAGGCCATCGCCCAGAAGGGGACATCACTCGCGGTATAGATCATTCCGAAACTAATGTAGGTGAACGCCGCCCACGCGATTTTCTTTGCGGGAGAGAGAGAAGGGGCGGAGAATGTCAAAACAGCGAAAGGAACGAAAAGGATCGGTGTGAATGCCAGATATGGCCTGAATTTCCCCCATTTGGTGTGCGTTCTATCGACGAGCATGCCCATCATTGGATCGTTGACCGCATCCCAAACTCTGGCGACGAGCAGAATCGTTCCGGCCGCGGCGGCGCCGATGCCGAAGACATCGGTATAGAAAAACAATAGGAACGAGGCCATGAAGTTGTAGATCATGTTTTGGCCAAAATTTCCTATTCCATACGAGAATACTTCTTTTTTTGAAAGGGACCGGATTTTGTCCATATATTGATTGTAGCATGAATTGTGTAACCATGCCGGATTTGTTATGCTGAAAGAGGAGGCGCATGATGGAAAACAAAATGACCGGTGGAAATCCGATTCTCCATGTGGTAAAGGATACCGTCATCTACAAACAGGGGCAGGCATGCTCGACTATGTTTCTTCTGCGTCAGGGAACCGTCGGACTATATTTGAATTATGGCACACCGGACCAGTTCCAGCTCTGCGAGTTGTCCCAGTCGGATTCAAGTCTCGGGGAGATGGGGCTGCTTGACGGAGAACCGAGAAACGCAACGGCAGTGGCTCTCACCGATGCGATGTTGGTGGAAATTTCCCAGGACAAATTCGCGTCGTTCATTGCGGAAAACCCGATGGCGGCGAAACAAATCATCATCGATCTGTCCGTCCGTTTCAAGAATGTCACCCAAGAGCTGAAGAACGAACAGGTGGTGATCAGGGAATGCCTGACGACATTGCAGGAAGAGGACGAAAAACGTAAGAACAGTTTTATGGGAAAATTGAAGAAATACACGGAATATTTTTTCAATATTCCCAAAGATGTTCCTCCAGACCTTTATGTGGGGTATTACAACCGCTTTCATGGCACGATGTTGTGAGACTTGATTGTCTGAACAAAAAACGCTACCTTGAAAGGGTATCGACAGGGGTATCAGCAACCGTTTTGTAATGGTTGATACGTATATTTTCAGCGAGGAGATGCTTATGAAAGTCAATGAAATCAAGCATGCCCAGTTGAGGAAGTGGGTGGAGGATTTCGCCGCACTTACTCAGCCTGACGCTGTCGTTGTCTGCGATGGCAGTGCGAAGCAGTATGATGAACTGGCAGATCTGGCAGTGGCCGACGGCCTTGCGACCAGACTTAGCGAAGACAAGAAGCCCCATAGCCTTTTGTTCCGCTCTGATCCGTCCGATGTGGCGCGTGTTGAGAAACGCACGTTTATCGCTTCCAAGAAACAGGAAGATGCCGGTCCGACCAATAACTGGATTGACCCTGTCGAACTGAAGAAAGAGATGACCGAACTGTACCGTGGAAGCATGAAGGGCAGGACGATGTACGTCATTCCGTTCTCCATGGGCCCTCTCGGCAGCCCGATTTCCAAGATCGGCGTCGAGCTTACCGATAGTGCTTATGTTGTATTGAATATGATGATCATGACCCGTGTCGGCACCAAGGTTCTGGATCTGCTTGGTACGAACGGTTACTATGTGCCGTGCTATCATTCCGTCGGCAAGCCGCTTGCCAAGGGAGAGAAGGACAACGGCGTGTGGCCGTGCGCTCCGATCGAGCACAAGTTTATTTCCCAGTTCCCCGAGACCCGCGAAATTTGGAGCTATGGCTCCGGCTACGGCGGGAACGCGTTGCTTGGCAAGAAGTGCCTCGCCCTCCGTATCGCGACCGTGTTGGCTCGTGACGAAGGATGGCTCGCCGAACATATGTTGATCTTGAAAGTCACCAGCCCCGAGGGCAAGAGCCGCTATATGACCGGCGCGTTCCCCTCCGCCTGCGGAAAAACCAACCTTGCTATGTTGAAGTCGACGTTGCCCGGATGGGATATCCACACCGTCGGTGATGACATTGCATGGATGAAGTTCGGCAAAGACGGATATCTTCACGCCATCAATCCGGAAGCCGGTTTCTTCGGCGTTGCTCCTGGGACATCCATGGAGTCCAACCCGAACGCCATGATTTCCGCGAGCAAGAACACTATTTTCACCAACGTTGGTCTGACCAAGGACAAGGATGTATGGTGGGAAGGTATCGGATACGACGCACCGGGCGAGTTGATCGACTGGAACGGGAATCCGTGGAAGCAGAACAAAGCGGACAAGACACAGAAGACCTGCGCTCATCCGAATTCCCGCTTTACCGCGCCTGCCTGTCAGTGCCCGTGCATTGCGCCTGAATGGGAGAGTCCGGAAGGGGTTCCCGTCAGTGCCATCCTGTTCGGTGGCAGACGACCCAGCACCATTCCTTTGGTGCATATGAGCCGCGACTGGAACCATGGCGTGTTCCTTGGCTCCATCGTCGGAAGTGAGATCACCGCGGCCGCTTTGGATCTGAAAGTCGGAACGATTCGTCGTGATCCGTTCGCCATGTTGCCGTTCTGTGGCTATAACATGGGTGATTACTTCCAGCATTGGATCAACATTGGGAAAAATGCGCCTGATCCGAAGAAACTTCCGAGGATTTTCTACGTCAACTGGTTCCGCAAGGATCCCGAGGGTCACTTCATGTGGCCGGGTTACGGCGAGAACAGCCGCGTCCTGAAGTGGATTTTCCAGAGTTGCGAAGGGACCGCGCATTCGGTGGATGCTCCGATCGGCATCATGCCGGATCCGAAATACTTCGATCGTCCGTCTTCCGTTTCTGAGGAGACGATGGAGAAGTTGCTTTCCGTCGATGTCGATGGTTGGCTCAAGGAAGTCAATGACATTCGTACCAACCATTATCCGAAATTCGGCACGCATCTTCCGAAGGAACTTGCCGGATTCCTTGACACTCTTGAGAAGAACCTCAAGGAGGCTAAGGCCGGAAAGTGGAATTACAAGAAGATCGGCGGTAGCAACTGATTCTGTTTCCCGTTCGATTTTGATTTTTACGACCCGTTCTCTTTTGAGAACGGGCTTTTTTATGTATCGTGTTGCAAGTTGTTTTGTATTTGACGAAGATTTCTTCTTTTCTTTTTCAGAGTACCTTCCCATCTTTTGTTGTTCCGTTCTAAAATGGAGAGACTTCCCAAGAAAGTCATATCCTATTACTCCAAGGAGTACTCCATGGTAACGAAAGCGTTGTATGGGCCCTCTGACAAACCACCTGTAGGCAGATGGATCCCACTGAGCATCCAACATGTGTTCGCCATGTTCGGGGCGACCATTTTGGTTCCGATCCTTACCGGATTGAGTGTCAACACCGCACTGTTTACGGCGGGAAGCGGTACACTGATCTACATCTTGCTCACTCAGGCGAAGGTACCGGTGTTTCTCGGTTCTTCCTTTGCGTTCATTCCCGCATTGGTGACCATCTCCGGAACGTATGGCCTTCCTTACGCGATGGGCGGTGCATTCTTTTCGGGCGTTACGTATCTGATCGTCGCGGGAATCGTCAAGAAAACGGGATTGGACTGGATTCACAAAGCGTTTCCTCCTGTCGTAATCGGTTCTGTCATCATCGTCATCGGCATGTCGCTTGCTCCCACGGCCATGAACATGGCAATGTATCCCAACTCGGATGCGTCTCAGGGCTATTCCCTGGTATTGTTTTCCATCGCCATCGTGACTCTTGCCGTCACCGTTATCATGAACGTCTACGGCAAAGGATTTTTTTCCATCATTCCAATCCTGTTCGGGCTTGCCGCGGGATATTTAT
>JBAXYP010000177.1:0-4610 GCA_041670725.1 Sphaerochaetaceae bacterium | reverse complement strand
ATTGTCCCAGGCAATGATATCGCGTCGCTTCCTTCGAACCGTCGACAAGGCTTTCGCCGAGGCCCTCCACCGCCTCCAGAAGGAGTTGGGGTTGCTGGATCGTCGGATCTTTGGTGAAACAGACGCCCGCGACCCGGGCATTCGCCATTTTCTCGACGATGAGGTTCATCCGCACTTCCCCATCCCGCGCGAAATTGCGCGCGTATGTTGTGGCGCGTCCGTTCCCCAGGGAGGCAAGACAACGATCAATCGCCTCCTTTACGGCATGCCTGCCTTGGACGTTGAGGACGCTTTCGTACTGTCCGGCATGGGATTGGGCGGCTCCGTCCTCGTCAGTGGCGGACGAACGTACCGCCACAAAACCGTACCCGCTCGATTCGTACGCATCAAGCACTTCCTCGATGTCTTCCGCCGAGGTCAGTCCGTGAACGACGAACCCCGGTTCGATGGGCAATTTCGCCTGGGAAAGCCGATACAACCCCCTTGCCTTGCCTCCGACATCAGCGATGACCCGCCCGTCGATATCGTCCAAAGGATAAATATGCATCTCAATACCTGTTCCGATCGCCATTGAAACCAAATTCGACGATACCTCTGCCGTGGATGCCTCCGACGACGAAATCGGCGACCCCCTCGTTTAGTGTATAGGCACCCTTCTCGAACTGATAATCGACGCCCGCCGTTTTCCGGCAGTGGATATCGACGGAAGAACCATCGGAAAATCGCGCGGCAAAGGAAAAGGTACCCGACGCATCAAGCTGTTTCATGGGAGTCAGGGAGCGGATCGTTTTGCAGGCGTTCCCTTGTTGGTTGAAATATCCGCTCTGGAGTTCCTTGATGTACGGATAGCTGACAAAACTGGCATTGAGCGCATTTCCATCGTCCAGAAGCGCCATGACCCAGACATGCCGGTTCATGTAGGACCACACGCGGTGGCCGTAACTGTGGTCACGGATGGCGATCGCATCCATTTCGAACGTCTTCCCCTCAAAGACAAGAGTCGAACGGATTGTCCCCTGCTGTTCCTGATGGCTTTGCGAGTTCGACCGAAGGCCGGAGAAAAAGCTCTTGCTCCATTTCTCTTTTGCGAGCGCATCGGCAAGAGAAGCGGCATCCGCATGATAGGTGAAGTCAAAAAGCGGCTCGCTTGCATCAAAAACCCCATGAAAATCAAGGTCATCCGTATGATACGTGAAATCCCAACGCTCCCCCGGCTCAACGCACCTGACCGTCGCAGGGCAATCCTGCGCGACAAACACATCCTTGTCGTTCGCATACACGAGCCGGTTTGAGACGAAGTACGCAAACCAAACCTCCCTGATCTTCTGCCCGCGTTCGGCGTATCGGAAGAACATGCTCTGCCCGTCCGTGCCGTGAGCCGAGAAATAGTAACTGTTGTTTTGCTCGTCGTCGGCATTCGGAGCAAGGCGGAAACATTCCGCTTCTCTCGTGTCGAAAGGGTGGTTTCGGTTTTTCTTTTCTATTTCATGTTTCATGAAAGCATATTTCAACGTATGGGATATGTGCATGCCAGACAGTATTGTTATACGACATAAAATTGTCAAGTGTATAAAAATATACAGTATATCGGCACAGTGTGGACAAACGCAAAGTACAGCGTCACGAAGATGCGATCATGCCCCGCACGATGGTTCCGTCCGTTTCGTTTTTTCCAGGAAGAACCCCATACCCTTCGACAAAAGCGGGCGGCCGGAAGCGATCCGATTTTCCCCAAAGAGCCGCGACGGCAATCTCTTTCGCTTGGTCGAAGCAGACAATCTCCGCGGTGAGAACAGGCGGTTCATATTGACACGCCATGGTTGGAATCATACTATAACTATAGTTATATATCTTAAGTTATTTTTAAAAGGAGGTTACGTACGCCACCAAAAATCAAGATAGCAAGAGAGGGCATTATCGCCGCTTCGCTCGATGTAATCCGAGAAAGTGGAGCGGAAGCCCTGAATGCGAGAGCCATAGCAAAAAAACTCAACTGTTCCACCCAACCAATTTTCAGCCACTATTCCACGATGGAAGAGTTGAGATCGGACGTGATGCAGGCGGCCGAGAAACTTTACCGGCGGTACATTGAAGCCGGCATGAAAGACCCGGCTTATCCGCCGTACAAAGCAAGCGGAATCTCCTACATCAAGTTCGCCAAAGAGGAAAAGGAACTGTTCAAATTGCTTTTCATGCGTGACCGCTCGCAAGAGAAAATAAAGCAGGATCGCGAGGACATTTCCGAACTTCTGCACCTCATCTCGGCAAACACGGGAATGAGCATGGATGACGCCTATATGTTTCATATGGAAATGTGGATCTTTGTACATGGAATTGCAACGATGATCGCGACATCCTACGTGAACTGGGACAAGGAAACCATCAGTAGGATGATGACCGACGCATATCAAGGCATAAAGGAACGCTATAAGGACAAAAGGAAAGAATAATGGATGCCATCGTAACAAGCAACCTGACAAAAAAATACAAGGACGTAACGGCCGTCGACAAGCTGAACCTGTCCGTACACGCAGGGGAAGTATTCTCTCTGCTGGGGGTCAACGGCGCGGGCAAAACGACGACGATCAAAATGCTTTCCTGCCTTACCCGGCCTACCGGAGGCGACGCGATGCTGAACGGAAAAAGCATTATTCGGGAGGCCCAGGCGATAAAGTCGATAATCGGCGTCTCGCCGCAGGAAACCGCTGTTGCTTCCAATCTGACGGTAAAAGAGAATCTGGAACTTATGGCGGGCATCTACGGCTTTTCCCAAAAGAAAATGAAGGAAAAAACATCCGAACTGATCGCCCAATTCGACTTACAGGGAATCATCAACAAAAAGGCCGGAAAGCTCTCAGGCGGTTGGCAGCGCAGACTCAGCATCGCCATGGCACTCATCACCGAGCCAAAGATTTTGTTTCTGGACGAACCCACATTGGGATTGGATGTTCTGGTGCGGAGTGAACTGTGGAATATCATTCGTTCCCTCAAAGGGAAAACCACCATCATTCTTACCACGCATTATCTGGAAGAAGCCGAATTGCTTTCGGATCGAATCGCCATTATGAAGAACGGCAAACTCCTCTGTGTAGGGACCGCCGATGAAATCAAATTGCAAGCGGGAGTCGATCGCTTCGAAGACGCTTTCGTAAAACTTGTCACGAAGGGGATATCATGAGAATGTTTATGTTTTTCAGGCGGACGACAAAGGAAATCCTGCGCGACCCTGCGAACATGGCTTTCGGCCTCGGCTTTCCGTTGGTCATCCTTTTATTGTTGTCGGCGATACAAGCCGGCATTCCCGTCAGTCTCTTTGAAATCGAAAAACTGACGCCGGGGATATCGGTGTTCGGCTTATCCTTTATGACGCTGTTTTCCGCCACGTTAATCTCAAAGGATCGGTCGAGTTCTTTTCTTCAACGGTTATATACGACCCCGTTGACCGCAAGCGACTATATCCTTGGGTATACGCTTCCCCTCCTCCCCATCGCGATAATGCAAAGCATCATTTGTTATGTCGTCGCGTTCTTTTTGGGACTTTCGGTCACGACGAACGTCTTCTATGCCATACTGTCCGTCATACCCACCGCAGTATTCTTCATCGCTTTGGGACTGCTGTGCGGAACCGTCTTCAACGACAAGCAAGTGGGCGGCATTTGCGGAGCGCTGCTTACGAACCTGGCCGCTTGGCTTTCGGGAACGTGGTTTGACCTGGACCTCATAGGAGGACTCTTCAAGCGGATAGCATACGCATTGCCGTTTGTTCATGCGGTTACCCTGCAAAGGGCTGTTTTACAAGGGGATTTCACCAACATTTCCCCCCATATCCTGTGGGTCCTTGGATACGCCGGTCTGACGGTGGCCGTATCCATCATCACATTCACCCAAAAGATGAAAATCAATTGAAGTAAGCAAAGGACAATGGAAACGACATGCAACGGCACACGCCCTCGCATAATATATCAGATCTTCTGAGCGAAAAGGATACATGATCGCCCTCTGACGGCCCCCGAACATTGCGTACCGAACGCCCGTTCCCCCATGCGGGGGGAAAAGGCGTTTATCCGAAAACGAGATCGTCCCGGGCATTTCCCGATGGATTATTTCATGCCGTCCGCAAGGAACTGTTCCTTCATGTCCCTCAAACTGCCATCCTCGCGATACTGATATATGTCGGCCGTATCGGACGTCCCGGTTGTGATGACGGCGAATGTCCGGCTCAGGAGACTGCCGTCCTTGTCCTTGTAGTTCGTGTTGTGGTCAATCCAAGTGCCGGTATTGATATAGTAACGATTCCCGCCGTACTCGTGAAATTCAGGAATATGCGTATGCCCGAACACCACGACCTCGGTCTCGCTTTCCGCCTTATCGACGGAGTACTGCATACGTGCTTGCTTCTCAAAATACCCTCCGCCGAGCGCCCCCATGACGGCTTCCCCAAAATTGGTCTTGACCTTTACCCCATTTGCATCCTGGCGGGCATCCCAAGTCCGTTGATAATTCGGAAAAAGCACCGGAGCGGAAATTTCTCCTTTATCGTTAAGGACCGGGAACATATCCTGAACGGAATAGGTATCGTCGTAGCCATCGATCCGAATATTGAAAATCTT
>JBAXYP010000176.1:0-4612 GCA_041670725.1 Sphaerochaetaceae bacterium | reverse complement strand
TGACCCTCGGGGCTTCCCGCGGCACAATTTTCCGTACCATAACGCTTCCTCGTCTTCTTCCCGCCATCCTTTCGGCCAGTACGCTGGTGTTCCTGTTCTGTTACAACAGCTTCGCCATTATTCTCGTGCTTGGGGGAGGTCCGGCGTACACTACGATGGAAACGGAGATCTATCGAAAAGCAAGGATGAGTCTGGATGGACCGGGAGCCGCCTCACTGGCCTTGATGTCGATGCTGGTCACCGTACTTCTCCTCGTTCTTTACCTCCTTCTGCAAAAGAATCTGAAAAGCCACGAGGATTTCACCAACAGCCAGCATCAGGCACAACCCTCAGGTACGCTTGGGCGGATCCTCGTCATTCTCTATTCCGTACTTACCGCAGTCTTCGTACTTGGTCCTATCATAAGCGTGGTCGCCCGTTCGTTCACCATGACGACGGGAAGAAGCGGCCCGTCCCATTGGTCCCTTACGTGGTACAAACAGTTGTTTGGATTGCTCGCGGGCAAGGACAGCATGAACAGCGCATGGATCGCACTGAAAAACAGCATGGCGATCGCATTGCTTGCCGCGTTTCTGACCATTCCGACCAGCCTTTCCCTTGCCACGGCGGTTAGCGGAAAAGGATGGCTGTCCTCGTTGCTTGAACTCGTGGGAATGCTCCCCATGGCGGTAAGTTCCGTGATCATCGGCTTGGGATACTTTTTCATCGCCCGTCATTTCCCCAAAGGAGGGTACATCCTCGTCGTCCTCGCTCATTTGGTCATCGTCATCCCGTTCGCTCTGCGGAGCGTTATCCCGGAAGTGAGGAAAATCCCCGTCCAGTATCTTGCGGCAGCGAAAACGTTGGGAGCCGACCGCTTCCATGTATTCTGGACGATCGAAGTTCCCCTCCTGAAGAATAGTCTCATTACCGGTGCGATGTTCGCTTTTGCGCTGAGTCTGGGGGAATTGAACGCCACACTGACGCTTTCGGACAGTACCATCGTTACCATTCCCATCGTAATGTATCAATTGATCGGGGCGTACAACTATCAAGGAGCGTGCGCCCTCGGTACCATTTTGATTATCATGTCCCTCGTGGTATTTTTTGTCACCGAGACGTTGAAAGGAAAAGAACATGACTGAAGCACAAGGATTGTCCTGCAGATTGAAAGCGACCTATCCCGATTTCTCTCTGGATGTTTCATTCTCAGTACGGCGAGGTGAGCTTGCTTGCATCATCGGTCCTTCCGGTTGCGGGAAAACCACAACGCTCCAGTTACTGAGCGGTTTGCTCACCCCGGACGACGGTTCGTCCATCATGCTTGAGGGGAAGGACATCCTCAACCTACCTGCGGACAAACGGCAAATCGCCTTGGTGTTTCAGGATTATGCATTGTTTCCCCAGATGACGGTGGAGGAGAACATCGCCTATCCGATGAAACTCAAGAAAAAGTCCAAGGCAGAGCGAACCGCAAGCGTGAACAGCCTTCTTGAATTGGTGTCGCTTCCGGAATTCCAGAGGAGGAAACCAAGCCAACTCTCCGGAGGAGAACGTCAACGCGTCGCTTTGGCACGAGCGTTGGCAAGCGATCCGAAGATGCTTTTGCTCGACGAACCGCTTTCGGCGCTGGATACGAAGCTCAGGAAACATCTCAGGGAAGAAATACGCAGAATCCACGACGAGACGGGTGTGACGATGGTGTATGTGACGCACGACCAAAACGAGGCGATGGCTATCGCCGATTCGATCATCGTGATGGACAGGGGCCATATCGAGCAGATTGCCTGCGCTGAGGAACTGTACCGACATCCGAAGACACTCTTCGCGGCCTCATTCATGGGAGAGGGAAACATTCTCCCCTACAGTATCATCACGCAGACACTGGCAAGCGAGGGAAACGAATACGTTATGTTCCGTCCCAGGAGCGGGGAACAAAAAATCTTCTTCAGGCCGGAACAAGTGACCATCCAGTCGGACGCGCTTCTGCCACTCCCCGAATTTTTGCCGCATCTGGAATTCAAGGACGCCAAACTCCTTTCTTGCGTGTTCCAAGGGAGTTGCTATCAACTAACCTACCGGTGGAGCGAATACACCATCATCGTACAGACGGACAAACACCCCAAGGGGCTGTCCGCCATTCTTGGGGTGCGTCTCCTCGATATCCTTCAGTTCCTTGACGGCAAAGCCGTCCCCCTCTGATCACGCACCGAGTCCGCAGATCCCCTCGACATCCTCTTCGTTCAATCCTTCCTCGTGAATGCCATGATACAGACGTTCCGCCTGATCAAAACACACATCCACACCCTGCGCATGAAGATCGACGACGACTTGCTGCGGACTATGCATCCGTGAAAGATAGGAAACGAGATTATTCTCATTGAATTTATTGAAAAACGCTGTAAACATAACGACACCTTCTCTGTAACGACACGGGAACCTTGGCTCAAGCCAAGGAGTCTTACCGACCAAACCTGCATGTATCCATGAAAAGGGTCATTGCGGAGGTTCGTGGTATGCTCCGCTGTTAATCCAGGCTTTTGATTTCTTGTCTGTCATCCCTTCATATTCGCGGTCAAGAACGAACAAGGATAGGGACAACATCAACGCGATGCTGCATGTTCTTACATCTATCCTTGGCATATTCCACGCACTCCTTGTACGTAAAGATACCATAAAAAGACATTTTTGTAAATGATACTTATGTTGCTTTTATATAATAATCATACGAGTTAGCCAAACAATAGCATGTCATAATCTTCAAAATCCCGGATTACGCAACTTGCATTTTTTTTGTAACATATTCAACGATATGGAATTATAAAAATTCCAATTTTGCATCTGTTCAAGGGCATCAGAAAATAGTAAAGTTGGGAACATGCCCCTACGTCGCGTTTGGCTTGTTTTGTTGTTGTGTGTTCTTCTCACCCCGCTTTTCGGGAAGGGGCAGATGACCACATCCTTAGGGGCGGGAACTTCCTGGTATATGAGTTTTTCCCAATACGCCGACAGCATACCGTTTCGTTCAAGTTATATGTACAATTCGGAATACGGTATGGGTTTTCATGAAAACGCGTGGGAACTTTCCGCAATCATCCCGTTTCATTATGTATCAGCCTCCCCCGTATACGACGGACTTTCACGGCGAGAGTTCTTTTCCTTGGGCATAGGTCTGAGATTCCAGTATCTCATCAAACGCAATTTCGGCTGGTTCGCGGGGGGGACGATTGCATACAACTGGTACAAGGTCGACCAAGCGTTTCTTTCCTTTGGGATGAAAACCGGCCCATACTGGGAATTTCCTGTCACACAGACCGTACGTATCGCCGTGGAACTTCCCATCGGACTGGACTTCCGCAAGGACATCAATGGCGTGACCATCGGCCTTGCATGCCGCATCTCCTATGATATGCAGAATCAAAACACGGAGGAATCCTATGCGGAGTAAAACCTTCTTGGGAATCCTCTGCTGCTGCCTTCTGCTTTCCAGTTGCGAGTTCATCCTCAAAGAACCGGCAGAAGGGAAAATAAACTATTTGGTCATTGGAGAATCCTACTATGCCTACTTTTATTCAAAGGGTTTAAATGAATACAGCAACAGGCTCAATTATACTGTCGCCGATGCAAAAAGCATGAAGGAAACAATCGCCAAAATTTCCAGCAAGACAGGCCGCGCGATAGGGGAAGGGCACTACGTGATGCTTGAAGAAGAGGGAACACAGTATTCTGATTTTGCTTCAGAACAATCTTCCGCATATCCTACCTTGGAAAATGTCAATAAAGGACTTTCCGCTCTAGCAAATATATCTGATGACGACAGTCTTACTATTATTTATTACAGCGGACATGGTACGGATGGACTTCCTAACATAAAAACAGGTTCACTCTGTTTTGTTAAACAAACCTATGCGGGGGAAAAAACAGTAGGCAATTTCTCCAAACTGATTGATTTTGGGTTTTTAGCACCACAAGAACTTCTAGAGAAAGTGAATGCAATTCCAGGCAAGAAACTCATCATTCTCGATTCGTGTTACAGCGGAGCGATCGCAGATGATTATGGCGTGACTCACAACACGGACACCAACATTGGAGATATTTGGGACGCATATTTCAGTGATTCCCAATATGGACTGACCGATCTGTATATGCTGACGGCAGCATCAAGCCAAACAACATCCACAGAATACGCAAACCTTGAACATGGAGTCTTCACCTATTACCTCCTGAAAGGACTTGGATGGACGGCGGATGGCGAGGAACTTTCCACACCGGCTGCATTGGACTCCAACGGATATGTCACTCTCGATTCGCTCTACAAGTTTATTTTACCAAAAGCCAGTCAGTCTCAATATCAGGATCTAACCCATCTTACTAGGCAACACGCCACGACAAACGGGACGGCGAATAATCTGGTGCTTTTCAAGTATTGACAACAAATACCTATATATTTCTGGGAATGGACTGACAGAAGTTTCTCCAAGATACTGTCCTCATGAAGATGCCGGACGGTTTTGATGCACGATATTGTCTTCCCATCTCCTGGCTGTGCGTCATTATCGTCTGCGCGTTTCTCTGTTCCTGTGAGTGTGTCTCGGTTCCCAAAGAAACAAAAGTGAATCTGCTGTCCATCGGA
>JBAXYP010000175.1:0-4615 GCA_041670725.1 Sphaerochaetaceae bacterium | reverse complement strand
GACCTGAATCTCTGCGAAATGATGAACCCGCAATCGGTCTTTCGTACGGATCGGTACATGGAACGTGTCGGCCTGCTTTCCGCACTCAGGGAACGTTGGGGGGTCGCCTATATCCAAAGCCACGCCCCGTATGTCCGGGACAGATTCCATATGGATGAGGAACAGGGCAAGTTGGAAGACCAGCTCGTCAAGCGTGCCGTTCACATCAGCGCGATTCTTGGCATCCGGCAGATCGTCATCCACCCCGCATGTTCCGACGACCAACTCGTGGAGAAAAACGTCGTCTATCTCTCCCCGTTCGTCGAACAGGCGGCAAAGGAAGGAATCAATGTCGCCTTGGAAAATCTGGACGGAAAAAACGAAATTCAGGAAGCGGATCAATTGATGGAACTGGTATCGCATTTTGGCGACAATACCGGAGTGTGCCTGGATTTCGGGCATGCGCACATGCACGGACTCGATCTCCCCAATGAAATCCGTACCTACGGAGCAAGATTGATCGCAACCCATGTGGCGGACAACCACGGCAGTATGGACGAACACCTGTTGCCGTTCTACGGGACGGTCGACTGGAAGGCCTGCATGCAGGCCCTCCGGGAAACGGGGTACCGCGGGGATCTTACCTTCGAGTGCATGAAACAGAATCAATATCTGCCCGACGGCCTGAGATCGATGGCCATCCGGCAGGCAAAGGAGATCGGGGATTTCCTCCTCAGCCTATGAACAAAGAACTGGTCCGTACCGTCAAATACACATTCGTCGCTGCGTCCGCCGGCCTGATCCAAGCCGCAACCGACGCATTTTGCTTCCAGCTTCTCCACCTGAGCGCTTGGAGAAGTTATTTGATCGCCCTGATCCTTTCGGTAATTTGGAATTTCGCCATCAACAGGGCATACACGTTTCACTCCGACGCCAACATTTTGAAATCCCTCTCGCTCGTAGCGCTGTACTATGTGGTTTTCACTCCGCTTTCCACGTGGTGGACCGGCTTGTTCGTCGACACGTGGGGCTGGAACAACTATCTGGTCCTCGCCGCCACGATGCTGATCAACTTCGTCACGGAATTCTGTTGGCAACGGTTCGTCATCTATCGGGGGAAAGTCGACACCAACGGGAAAGAAAAACATCAGGACGAATGACGGAAGTGCTCTCACATACTTCTTTTCCTGACCGGTATTTTCGCAGGAGACGAATAACAATCCTGCCTTTCCCCGCGTGCGAGAAACTATGAAAAAAGTATGAAAGGAGACCTTCTCCCTTGAGATGATTCCCGTTTTCCGCTAGTTTGGAGATGGATATGTTGTACTTGCTGGTTGTGGAAGACGACGACGACATTGCGACGCTTCTCGCTTACCATCTCGGGAAGCTCGGTTACACGGTAACCAGAGCGTCGGACGGAGAAGAAGCGATTCGTGCCTTGGAGGGAGGAAACTTCAACCTCGTCCTCCTGGACATCATGCTTCCCAAGATCGACGGTCTTGAAGTGCTGAAGACGATGCGTTACCGAATGGAACTTTCCACGCCGGTGATCGTGGAAAGCGCCCGCGGAGAGGAATCGGACATCGTTACGGCACTGGAAATCGGGGCTGACGATTACATCACAAAACCATTCAGCCCCAACGTACTGGTCGCAAAAGTAAAATCCTTACTCAGAAGGATGCAAAACAACGCCAAGGAAACGACGCCGACCACCGTGTCAACCCAACATCTTTTTCTTGACGCACGCAGTCATACCTGTTGTGTGGACAAAGTCGACGTCCAACTTACGGCGACGGAATTCTCCATTCTCTGGACGCTTGCCGGCGACAGCGGACGGGTTTTTACCCGTACCCAACTGATTTCTGCGACGAAAGGAGACGACTATCCGGTCACCGAACGCTCCATAGACGTGCAGATCGCCACCATCCGGCACAAGATCGGAAACGCGGGACCATCGCTCAAAACCGTCTGGGGCGTCGGGTACAAATACCTTGAGGAGCAAACATGAAACTCAAGAGTCAGCAAGCAATTGTCGTTTCCGCACTTTTGTTGCTGCTCGGGCTTCTTGCTTTCATTACGGCGGACCAGTCGTTCCGGTATGTTTCAGGACTTCTCAACGAAGAGACGCTTCACAAACACAGCGAGTTTCTCAAGGAAACATTTGAAAACGAGGGTTCCTGGGATGCCCGTACGCTCGACCGATATGCGAACGCACACCAGATACGCCTGACCGTCATCGCAGCGGACGGCACCGTGTTGTACGACAGCAAGGAAGACCCCGGAACCATGGACAACCATGCCTATCGCAAGGAAGTGAAGGAAGCGCTCCAAACGGGATCGGGAGACGACAGCAGGCAATCCGCAACCGTCGGAGTGAACACCATCTACCACGCGGAACGCCTTCCGCTCTCCCCTCCCGTCGTGCTCAGGGTCGGTCTGGAACAACAGAGTGTCCTCGTGTGGAGGAAGGTCTTCGCATCACGCCTTTCCCTGATACTCGTGGCAGCGATCATCGTCTCGCTGGCTGTCTCCCTTTTGTTGATGGAACGAATCAGCAGGCCGTTGCAACACATCGCTGAAGTGGCGAAATCGTACGGAAACGGCCAATTGGGACGACGCATCTGGATCGACGGACCGGACGAGATCAAAATGGTGGGTTCGACGCTCCAATCAATGGCGGAGCAACTTTCCACCCAGATGAACCGTCTGGAAACGGATCGGAGTCGCTTCTCCACCATCTTGGAGACGATGGCGGAAGCGGTCATTCTCGTGGATACGAAGAAACAGGTGATCCTTTCCAACGGAGAGGCGACAAGACGGTTCGGGACGGGGAAAACCCTGATGGAACTGATCCCCGATTCCGATCTGCTCACCCTTTGCGGTGACATTCTGGAATCCAACGAAGCGGGTTCCTGTACGGTGAAGACCGAGAAGGCGATCCTTCAGGCAAGCATCGCTCCTATCCACATGGAAGGTACGGTAACCGGTGCGGTCATTACGCTGAGCGACATCACCAACCTCAAGCATCTTGAACAGGTAAGAAAGGATTTCGTAGCCAATGTCTCGCACGAACTGAAAAGCCCGTTGACCTCCATCCTTGGGTTCTCGGACATTCTCACCAATAAGAATCTCAGTGAGGAGGAGCGGATAAAATTCGCCGCGATCGTCAAGACGAACAGCGAACGGATGATGGGTATCATCCAGGATCTTTTGACGCTTGCGTCACTGGAACGCGACGAAACGACGATTCCCATGCAACCATGTCCCGTCGGGATCATCATCGACGAGACGCTGATGGCGTCTTCGTATAAGGCGCAGCAGAAATCGATAACACTGGTAGTGGAAAACGCCTGCCCCCCCGATGCCCGCGTCTACTGCGCCAAGGCGCTTCTTATCCAAGCGCTTCTCAATCTGGTGATCAACGCCGTCTTGTATTCTCCGGAACAGACGGTCGTGACGCTGAGGGCATCGGAAACGGATCGGATGATTTCCTTCGCCGTCGTCGACCACGGCTACGGCATCGCAAAGGAAGATCAGGAGCGAATTTTCGAGCGTTTCTACCGTGTGGACAAAGCACGTTCCCGTTCCGTCGGAGGAACGGGGCTCGGTCTGTCCATCGTCCGCCATGTGGCGATGATCCACAAAGGGACGATTACGGTGGAAAGCAAGCTCGGCGTCGGTTCCACCTTCACGTTCACCCTTCCCCGGGACGGGGAGATCGGAACGTTGCAACAGAAGAGCGACCGGATGCTCAATCCTCAGTTCAATTGAGGTCCGGTTTGATCCCCTCGGCCATATAAACGATCCACGCACAGATGTTGGTGACATGATCTCCGAACCGTTCAAGTTCCTTCGCCACATAATGATAATCGAATAGGTTCTCTCGTTCGGAAACATCCGAAGCATCCACGGCGATGATCATCTTTCCCGCTTTGGCGTTGAGCGCGTCCACTTCGTCGTCCATCTTGGCGATCTCCCGTGCTTTCTGGGAATCCATCCGCACCATCGCATCCAGCGTTTCCGCGGCCATCCGGTGATCGACCTCGGCCATTTCCGCAATCACCGCGACGATGTCCTGATGTTTCTTCGGGGTCATCGGCATGACGGCGAGCGCCGCCAAGTGACATGCGTGGTCCCCCATCCGCTCCAGACTGGTGACGATCTTCATTCCGGCGATCACCTGACGCATGTACTGTCCGTACGGCGCCTCACTGATCAAAATGCGGACTCCGTCGCTTTCGATCAAATCGCGCATCTGATCAATGAAATAGTCATCCCCTTTGACCTTTTCCGCCCGTTTGACGTCTTCTTTTTCAAACGCTTCCCTGGCCAAGGCAATGGCTTCCTCCACACGACTTGCCATTTGCACAAGCAATTCGTGGAAGAACTGCAGTTTGTCGTCCAATTGGTATTTTCGTTGTTCCATGGCTCCTCCTCCATCAACCGAACTTCCCGCTGATGTAATCTTCCGTCCGTTTGTCCCTCGGCTTAAAAAACACCTGGCTGGTGTCTCCGCTCTCCACAAGATACCCACACCGGTCCGAGTCGATCAAAAAGAAACAGGTTTTGTCTGAAATGCGGCTCGCCTGTTGCATGTTGTGGGTCACCACAACAATGGTGTACCGCTCTTTCAACT
>JBAXYP010000174.1:0-4621 GCA_041670725.1 Sphaerochaetaceae bacterium | reverse complement strand
GGATTCATTCTTGAAGACATCTATCACGACATCAACGACGAGGGCCCGCTCGGCGACTATTGCGTGCCGACGTTCTATGCGACGAAGGCAAGGAAGGTCCGGCATCCAGATACGTGATCAGGGGGATGCGAAATATACGGTTCACGGATTTCCCAAAGGGGCGTCCTGTCGACGGTTCCATACGGGGCAGGACAAAAAAGAGGCGTTGGATTCCCAGAATAAATGGAGAGAAGATGAGTAAGCCGTTGTCGGAAATGTCGCTTGAGGAACTTTGGACCCTGTTTCCCATATGCTTGACGGAACACAAGGAATACTGGGTTGCTTGGTATGAAGAGGAGCGGACGTTTTTGCTTTCGTTCCTGCCCGAGAATGTCAGGATATCCCATATCGGAAGCACGGCCATCAAGGGAATCTGGGCGAAACCGATCATCGATATTCTGGCGGAGACGGACGAAAATCAACAATCAATGGAGAACCTGCTTCTGAAGCATGGGTATCTTTGTATGGCACGATGCGGAACTCGCATGGATTTTAACAAAGGGTACACACCGAGAGGATTCGCGAAGAGGGTCTTCCATCTTCATCTTCGAAAGTACGGGGATCACGATGAACTATATTTCCGGGATTACCTGAACGGGCATCCCGAGATTGCAAAGGAGTATGAGAAGCTCAAACTGTCGTTGCGGAGGCGGTTCGAGCATGACAGAGACGGTTATACGGAGGGGAAAACCGATTTCGTGCGGGAGTATACCCAAAAAGCGAAAGCTGAGTATGGACCGAAAAGATTTGCGTAACGCATGAGGGTGGATACGGCTTCGTCAGCATGCTGCCGAAAAGCAACGCGACTGCCAAACGATCGCTTGTCCGGAGGGAACAAGAACTCGAAAAATCTGAGTGAACGTTCGCTTGTTTTCATCGGGCGACGGTCTGGATTTTGCGTTCATCCATCATGTCTTTTGTGAAAAGGCGAACGAAGGGCTGGAAAAGGGATGCGGATTCATGGAAAAATAGGAGTTGCGAACGATGCCTTCGCTTCGTTCGCGAGAAAGAGGGGGATGCAGACGATATGGACATGAATGTGTTTTGGGGGATCTTCATTCCGTTTGCGGGAACTTCAGCTGGAGCCGCAAGCGTGTTTTTTATGAAAAAGAGCATGAACGAGAAAGTGCAGCGTGCGTTGACCGGTTTCGCCTCAGGGGTGATGACGGCGGCTTCCGTGTGGAGCCTGCTGATTCCTGCTTTGGAGCAAGCAAAACCGATGGGGAAGCTGTCGTTCGTTCCCGCTGCCATCGGCTTTTGGGTGGGTGTGTTGTTTCTTTTGTTGCTTGATCACGTCATTCCGCATCTCCATAGATTTAGCGACAAGGCGGAAGGTCCCGTGAGCCATCTGCAGAAGACGACAATGTTGGTGCTTGCCGTAACACTCCACAACATCCCCGAAGGGATGGCCGTCGGGGTTGTCTATGCAGGGTATCTGACGGGCAACGGCCTCATTACAGCGGCCGCGGCTATGGCGCTTTCCCTCGGCATCGCAATCCAGAATTTCCCCGAGGGTGCCATCATCTCCATGCCGCTCCGTTCCGAGGGCGAAAGCAAACCCAAGGCTTTCATCGGAGGCGTCCTTTCCGGTATCGTCGAGCCGATCGGAGCGGTGGTCACGATTCTCGCGGCATCCGTTGTCGTCCCCATTCTGCCGTATCTGCTCAGTTTTGCGGCGGGAGCCATGCTGTATGTCGTCGTTGAGGAATTGATCCCCGAGATGTCGGAAGGATCGCACTCCGACATCGGTACGATGTTCTTTGCGGTGGGGTTCAGCATCATGATGGTATTGGATGTAGCGCTGGGATGAGAGGAAGGGGATTGAGATGAGACAATTGGTGTTGCTCCGGCATGGAGAAAGTGAATGGAATCTGGAGAACCGCTTCACAGGGTGGACGGATGTCGACTTGTCCGAAAAAGGGATCGGGGAGGCGAAGAGCGCCGGAAAGTTGCTGAAGGAAGCAGGCTACGATTTCGACCTTTGCTATACTTCATATCTCGAACGTGCCATTCATACGCTGGACTACGTACTGGATGAGATGAATCGGGTTTGGCTTCCGGTGGTCAAGAGTTGGAAGCTCAACGAGCGGCACTACGGTGCGCTTCAGGGATTGAACAAATCGGAAACGGCGGAAAAATTTGGTGAGGAGCAGGTGCACATCTGGCGTCGTTCCTTTGATGTCGCTCCCCCGGTTCTTTCGGCGGATGACCCCCGCAATCCCGCCTGTCAGGAACAGTATCGCGGAATCCCTTCGTCCCAACTGCCGCTTGCCGAGAGTCTGAAGGACACCATTGCCCGTGTCGTGCCGTATTTCTCTGAGGAGATCAAGGTGAGAATGGACTGTGGGAAGCGAATCCTGATCGTCGCCCATGGGAATTCCCTCCGCGCCCTCATCATGACGTTTGACCATCTCAGCAGTGAGGAAATCGCCGCAGTCAACGTGCCGACGGGGGTCCCCTTGGTTTATCAGTTCTCCGATGACGGTGCTGTCCTGAAGAAATTCTATCTCGGGGATTCTTCCGTGGTCGAAGCGAAAATGCAGGCGGTCGCCGCACAGGGAAAGGCGAAATAGACAAAAAAATACGGATCTGACATCCAGATCCGTATCTCTTTGTCGAAACCGTTTGAAATGGTTCTTCCTTTTCAAACGGTATGGGAATCGTTCTCGGATCTTACAGATACAAATGTATTGGGTAGGAAAGATATTCCACGTCATCCATCTTTTCCACCGTGTAGTATCCCGCGGGCGCCGCGATGACCTTGGGAATACGATTGACGATAGTGGCGCATGTGTGCTCCACGGTAGCCGGTTTCTTGACGTAGAACGTCGTATCCGGTTCTCCTAGGATTTTCCAATCGCACATGTCGCCGTCATCCGGTCCGTATACTTTGCCGATGCATTGGGTTTCGATCACAGGGCCTTGGAACGTTTCCGTCGTCACGACGGCGCTCATACCGATGCATTGTCCATGAGGAATTACTTTCCCCATCGTCTTTGAGAACAGATCCTTGTCGGAAAAGTAGGGCACGCATTTCTGCCTTTGGGATTTGATCGTCCATCCCATTTTGGAGCAGAGCGCCTCATTGGAGTTCCAGACATAGGAAGGTTCAAGCGTCGTCGGATGGGCGATCGTTTTCTCGAACTCGTTTGGGGAAAGCCCGACGCCATGGGCTTTTGCGAGGGCGAGGCCGTAATCTTCGACGTTGTAGCTTACCGCGCCTTCGATCTTATCGATACGGTGGACGCCGCCTGCGACGCAACTGATCATATTGACCCAGAAAATATCCTGCATCCCCGATCCCGCGATGGTGCAGTTGTGATCCTTGGCGATTTTGTCCAGTTTGTTGGTGAGTGCGGAGGACGTGGTCCATGGATAGATCGCCTCCTCGCAGGTGGTGATCACGTTGATGCCGCGGCTGACCAGTTTCTCCACATGCGGCATGATGTCCTTCACGAAACTGAACAGCGTTACCACCGCAATGTCCGGATCGCATTCATCAAGCACCGTATCGGCATCGCTGCGGATTTTCACTCCCAACTTGATCCCCAGACCGGCCCAGTCCCCGACATCCATGCCGACGACCGCAGGGTTGATGTCAATGGCTCCCACGATTTCCGCTCCGCTCTCGTACAAGTACCGCAACGTGTACTTGGACATTTTCCCGCATCCATATTGGACGACACGAATCTTTTCTCCAAACATGTCGGTATCCCCCTTCTTTTGTTGGATATCTTCATCGTAAGGGTTATGGTAACTATAATGTCAATTATAAGTTTTATCGAATCCAACGGGGATCTGGAGTCGGAGAAACATCCCTCTCTGGTTCTTTTCCAACAGAGGAAACTCGGCGATCACCTCGCACAGGTAATCTCCCGTGATGACATACCGACGTTGCGCTACGATATCCATGAGACGGCCGATATATTCCTTTTCCTTCTCGAACTTGTCGCAGTAGATGCATAGGTACGTACACGGGGGGACCAGGACGACCAGTCGTTGATCGACGAATTCCTTGTCGACGAACACAAAGATCTCGCTCGATGTGAAATCCCGAGCCGTTAAGTTTTTCTTTCTGAGAATCGTACCCGCGTTGCAGAAATACAGTTGAGGGAGTTTGTCGGCAAGCATCCGTTCCTTCAGCTTGCGAAGCATTTCCTCGTACGCGTCAATCCCATATGCATAGAAATTGATTCCCGCATCAATGCTGTAGATGCAGCGTTCAGGAATATATTCCAGTACGATCGTGCCGTCCGGCGGAGCCGTCTGGTAGTGGCGGTAGCTCTGGATCGACCGTCCGATTGCGCGCCGCTGCTGTTGGAGTGCGACCATCTGGGAGTCGATTTGTTCCTGTTTCCTGGTGAGTATGCTTTCGATCAACGAGGGGTTTCGCGCCTCCAGTTGCCGTTTAATATCCCCCAGAGGCATTCCAAGGGATTTCATGTACTGAATCATGTCCAACCAAGCGCATTGGCTGACGCCATAGTATCGGTATCCGTTCCCTTCGTCGACGGACACGGGCTTCAAAAGCCCGATCTTGTCATAGAATCGTAGCGTCTGTGCCGGAATATGGTTGAGGCGG
>JBAXYP010000173.1:0-4634 GCA_041670725.1 Sphaerochaetaceae bacterium | reverse complement strand
TGAAATTTTGGATTTCCCCGCCATCGTGCGAAGAATACCAGAAAATGTTTCACTAATGGCCTCAAACATACCTCTTCCTATCCTGTTGACTTATACCGTAGACTGCATCCTGCTGTCAAGGTTACCCATCATTTCCTCACCCCTTCATCGGTAAAGTCCACCCTGTTCGACGCATCATCCAGAATCACCGGCTGTCCGGCTTCTTTGGTGAGACGGTAACTGACCGTCGTGGAAACGCCGGCCTCCATCTGGGTGACGCCCAGCATGGACGAGGAGCCAAGAACGGTATGCTTGTTGTGGGTGATGATGATGAACTGACTGCTTTTGGTAAACCCTTGAAGCACGGTGAGAAAATTCCCGATGTTCCGGTCGTCAAGAGCCGCGTCGATCTCATCCAAGATACAGAAGGGCGACGGTTTGACGATGTACGTCGCAAACAGAAGGGCGACGGCGGTCATCGATCGCTCTCCACCGGAAAGCAGGGAAAGCGAGACAAGTTTCTTTCCCGGCGGCTGGGCAAAAATGTCGATGCCGCTTTCCAAGATCTCATTCGACTCCTCCAGTTTCTGCTCTGCCTCGGAACGCGGTCTTTCCGGTTCCTCTTCCGCCCCGTCCTTCAAGGGCTTTTTCTCAGGAGGAACCAACTTCAATTCGGCTCTTCCACCACCAAAAAGGCGACGGAACATATCCTGAAAATTTGCCGATATCTCCTTATATGTTTCGCTGAACAATGCCGCGCTCCGCATCTTGATATCCTGAACGACACCGAGCAGATCGGCTTTCGCTTTGTTCAGATCGGTCAACTGGGTGGTGAGGAAATCGTATTGCCCCTTCACCTCGTTGAACTCGTCCTCGGCCATCTGGTTGATGTTCCCCATCCCTTCAAGCTCTTTTTTCACCGAATTGAGCCGATTCTGCAAAATGGTGTATTCCTCGATTGAATCACCCAGTCGACTCTCATATTCCTTCAGGCTTTTGCCGTAAGTGTTGAAAAACGAAGTATAGACGCCGTTGAGCGCGTCGTCGGTTCCCGCAACCCTGCCCTTCAGGTCCGATTGCTTCTGGAAAATCTCCTGAAGGAGTCGCGCCGACTGCGTCTGGGCTTCCTGCATCCGGCGGATCTCCTCCTGCACCTTGTTGACGGCTCCCACTTCCTCATCCAACCTGATGGCAAGATCCTCCATCTCTTCCTTTGCTGCCTTATGCACATCCTCGACACTTCTGATGTTTTCCTGCGTGTCATAGATGCTGTTCTCCGCATTCTTGCTCGCATTAATCATGTCATCGTAGTAATACTGTTCCTCCATGATCGTCTTACCCATCTGGTTGATCATCTCGGAAAGCGTGTTTTTCTGTCCCTCAAGGGCCGTCTTCGAAAGATTCTGCTGGTTAATGGCATCCTGAAACGCATTCACTGACTGGGAAAGCCTCTGATGTTCCTGTTGCAGATGATCCAACTTGTCTTTCCCGTCCCCCAACATCTTGCGGATGGATTCGATCCGCTCATCGAGTCGGTGCTTTTGCGTAATGATTCCTTCCGGTGCAACAAGTTCATCCAGAAACGTTGGTTCATGGGCGAGGAACGCATTGAACAGCGCCGAAGCCTCTCCGAGGGAAACGAGAAGCGATTCCTGGAACGTTTTTTCCTGACTGGCCAGGCTCTGAAACGAAAGGCTTGCTCCTCCGAGTTTGGACAAAAACGCGATATGCTCAGCGACTGACGAACGCAAGGAGGCGAGTTTCCCAGTAAAAGCATCCTTCGCCCTGATCTTCTCGTCGGTCCGGTAACCCGACGCTTTCAACTTCGCGTCCAACTGTACCACGATGATATCGGTAAGTTGCCCCAATTGTTGTTGCAACGCTTCCAGACTCTCATTGAGTTTGATGGTATCAAGTTCCTGGGATGATATTTTCCCTTCGATATCGGATATCATCTGCTTGGCCGATTGCAGCGACTGGACGTTTTTCCTGATATCGTCCTCGATGACGGAAAGTTTTTCTTCAATGTCTCCAAGTACTTCTTTCTTGTCGTCGAGCACCTCGGTGTCCCGATCTATTTTTTCCTTGTATTCGCTCGCTTTCTCCAGGCTTTGGTCCTTCTGGCGACAAAATTCACGGAAGCGTTGAGTCAAAAGGTCAAGTTTCTCGTCCCTCCCTTTTTGCGCCTCCTCGATCCCTTTCATTTGGATTTGGATGTTGACGCGCTTAGCCGCATGACTTTTCATCTCCTCCTGCGATGCTTGCATCGCTTCAGCATCGCTTTTGGTCTTCTCCTGCATTTCTTGGAACTGTTGCTGCAGTTGATCCAATTCCTTCCGATAAGAATCCTTGAGTTTCAAGTACGCCTGCACCGTCCCCAAGCTGATGTCCACCTCAAGGCTGAACTGCTCAGCCTTGAGTTTCCGTGCCCTTATGGCTTTTTCAGCTTGGGCCTTCCTCGTCTCATAGGTCCTTTTGGTATCTTTCAGGATCGTTTCTACTTGTGCAATGTTCTCGTCGGCCTTTTCCAATTTTCGTTCCGCCTCGAGACTTTCCGACTTGAATCGCGAAATCCCTGCCGCTTCTTCGAATATTGAACGCCGCTCCTCCGGTGACTTGGTGAGGATCTGGTCTATCTTTCCCTGTTCCAGTATGGAATAGGCACTCTTGCCGACACCCGTGTCAAAAAATAGGGCACGGATATCGGAAAGCTTGCATTGTTGACGGTTGATGAAGTACTCGTTGGCGTTGCCATCGCGGAAAATCCTTCGCTTGATCTCTATCTCCGTCGCGTCGTTCGGAAGTTCACGGTTCTCGTTGTTGATAGTCAGCGCGACTTCTGCGAACGGCAACGGTTTCCGTTTGTCCGTTCCGTTGAAGATGACGTCTTCCATCTTCGTCGCTCTGAGCGTTTTCGTCGATTGCTCTCCCAACACCCATTTGATAGCGTCGACAATGTTGCTTTTGCCGCATCCGTTTGGTCCCAAGAGACTGGTGATACCGTCGGTGAAGTCGAGATGGGTTTTGTCAGCAAACGATTTAAACCCTTGGAGATCAAGACACTTGAGAAACACCTATCACCATCCTTGACGCACGCTAGAGCAAGTATATACCGTTTCAACTATGGGAAGCAAGAATATCCAGGAAGAGCTATTTGCATTGAAACATGACGTGTCTGAAGTGGTTTGTGGGATCGACGAAGCAGGAAGAGGACCGCTTGCCGGACCGGTATGCGCCGCGGCTGTGATTCTTCCTTCCGACTTTCCGACGGAAATCCTCAACGATTCAAAAAAACTCAGCCACAAACGTCGGGAAAAAGCCGAGAAGGTCATCAAAGAAAGAGCGCTTTGGGCTGTCGGATGGGCGACAAATGAAGAGATCGACAAAATCAATATCCTCCAAGCGACGTTTCTTGCCATGGAGAGGGCTTTTGCGAAACTCTCGTCCCAAACGCCTGTCGACCGTGCGCTTGTCGACGGTAACAGAAGACCTCCCCTTTCTTGTTCCGTGGTGACGATCATCAAGGGAGACGCGAAGGAACCGTCGATTATGGCAGCTTCCATCCTTGCAAAAGAAGCAAGGGATCGATTCATGGACTGTGCGGCAAAGAAATGGCCGCAATACGGATTCGAAATCCACAAAGGATATCCGACGGTACTCCATCAAAAAAACCTGCGGGAATTCGGGTTCTGCCCCATTCACCGCAGGTCTTTCCATCTTCATAAACAACCATCGAAGGAATTACTCTGAATCCTTTTCCGGTTCGTGGTTCTCCTCATCCGGTCGTCTCACCGCCTTGACCACATATCGTGGCTTCTGTGGTGCTACATCCTTGTCATAAGGCCTGCGCTCAAGAGGATACGGCCCCGTGGCGGTATCATGCATCCGTACGTAGTCAATGCTTTTCTGCAGTTCTTTGACAAACTCCCCGAGATCTTCCTGATAAACGATAATGGATTGCCTGATGAACCTGCCTTCATCTGGGGTACCCTTGCTTTCCACAATATTGAGGAACATATCCCCGTAAATGTTCTCTTTCACGTTGAAAAAATAGGTCCGGTCATTCTTGATCAGCTTCGAGGAAAACACTTCGCCACGTAATCCCATACTCATCCTTCCTTGTCGACAACACTCTACTTGGGAACAAACCTTAAAGTCAATGCATCAGATGCCCCTTGACGGGAGAGCGTTTTTTCTTTATAAATGTGAATGCAAAAGCAAACAACGCGCCTTTCGTATAATGGTATTACCTAAGCCTTCCAAGCTTAAGAAGCGGGTTCGACTCCCGTAGGGCGCTTTTCAGGCACTTCCGATGGGAGTGCCTTTTTTATGCAATCGTCGATTGCCCACACGTCCCTTCTTACATGTTTACGATACCCGCAACCCAATCCGTATGCAAATCACTCTGCAAAGAGTGAACACACATAGATGCAAGCCATCAATCAAGAATTACCTTACTCTAAAACTCGACATGCACTCCTCAGGGCTTTTCCCTTGTTCAACATCAATCAAGAATTACCTTACTCTAAAACACGGGCCCTCGGGTCGCCCGGCGCAGACGGGTTCAACATCAATCAAGGATTACCTTACTCTAAAACGATCTACGCGAACGTCAGGAACGCGAAGGCGTTCAACATCAATCAAGGATTACCTTA
>JBAXYP010000172.1:0-4650 GCA_041670725.1 Sphaerochaetaceae bacterium | reverse complement strand
TACGCGTTGAGGTTTTCCCTTATCGCATCAAAGCCCGCCATCAATCCAACTTGATGTTTCTGAGGTACGATTCTGCCAACTCGGCGTTCAGTTCTACTGTTTTGAGACAACGCTGCCCTTCTGTCATGTATTTCTTTTTTAGTTCCTTGCAGTTGGTGCTGCCGAGCTTTTCCCTGAATTGGGCAACATACGTCGCACAGGCATTCTTGAGCCCTTCCGTTGCGTGGGCACGTTCCTTGATCATCATCTTGCTGATTGCGGCGATGGAGCCGCAAAGCGCTCCGCAGGTCTCTTCGCAACAAAGACCCCCTCCGTATCCGCCGACCAATTTCATTTCGTTGTCCGTCAATCCCAGATGGAATTCTTCATTGATCGCTCTCAGCGTTGTTTCGGCACAATTGAAGTCTTTCTCCAGATACAACGGCCCGATTTTCTCTTTCAGCATTTTCCCTCCGACGCAATCGCCATACGGTTAATTACTATAAACAATTTTCCTAAGTTACTTCAATAATTTCTGCAACGTAAAACACATTGTATCCGACGGTATCCTTACCGTAGCAAAGAATTCTCTGATAATCATCTTAGGCCAGATCATCTTTCTGTCCAACGGAGTATACCGTACGTGGTTTTGTAAGTGACACCTCAGGATATAAGAGGGGAAGGCTTTTGTAATGATCCCGATGAGTCCGTCACACTTCTTCGCTATGAGAGACGAACGGCAGGCGTATCTTTCGGCATCTTGGGCAATGAGCCGCACGGTCATCCCCGACGAAAATGTTTTTTACAGAAGACTCGGCCTTTCCTTCCGGTGAATCACTTGTTTTCGAAAGGATCCGAGTCCCTATATGCAGTTTCCGTCCCCATTTCTTCTTTGCCATGGGTATCGCACACCATCGGTTCTATCTGTCCTTTGATCAGCGACATCCTGTCTTTTGCTTTCGGCACGAAGGTCGCGGTGATGGCAACCACCAATTTCTCTTTCGGGTTGACGTAGATCACGTTGCCGCCGTCTCCCAATGCGGCAAAACTATGTTGCTGTGGTTCGATGACCCACCAGAGATACCCATAGGACAAATTGCCCCATCGACTCTGGACTTCGGTACTTTCGGCAATCCATTCGGGGGAGACGATGCGCTTCCCGTTCCATGTTCCTCCGTTCAGATACAGTTGTCCTATTTTCGCCATATCCCGTGGAGAAAGGGTGAGGCCCCATCCTGCGGTGTTGAATCCCTGTTCGTCGACGACCCAACCGCGCATGTCCTTCGCTTTGGAAAAAGCCATTTGCTCCTCTTTTGAATGGAACATCAAGGTGCGTCCGACGGATATATCCAGAGGGACGAAGAGATGTGTGGTTGCGAAGTCGAAGAGAGATTGACCGGTCGCATGGGCGAAAATACCGGAAAGGACATGGCTTGCCACGATGGGTGAGTACGTGAAGTCTCCGATCCTCCCTTTGCCTCCCAGGGAATCAAGAGCGAAACGCATCCAGTCTCCGCAGGTAAAGAATTTGACGTAGGGTTCGGTTCGGTAACGAGACGGTGCGGTCATCGTGAGCATATTCCTGACCGTAATCCCCCGGACGTTTTGCCGTCTTTTCCCGATCTGATAGTCGGGGAAATAATCCAGTACCGGTTTGTCGAGGTCTTTGATATACCCCATGTCCGCGGCGATGCCGTACAAGACGGAAACGACGCTTTTGGTCACCGAAGCCACGTGGACGGTATCCTTTTCCGTCCACCCTTGGAAATACCGTTCGTGTATGCATGCGCCGTTCTTCACTATGACGATTCCCGTCGTGTTGCCGTATTCTTTCTCGATCAGATCATCCAATGCTGTTTTGTGTTGCATCTTGTTTTTCCATCCTTTACGAGAAACGATATAATGATTAAAAATGATTTTCAACATTTTTTTGCATAGTTTCAGACAGGAATGTTCGGTATATATTGCTTTTAAATTATACATAAATATATATTAAAATATATCTACAGTATCGAAATCGCGTTACGGCGGAGACTCTGCGCGCATCGGAGAACCCGCATGATTGACGGGGATTGTACGCGGACTCGAAAATCAAGAGCAGAAACGTCTACTGCTGCAACGGCAAAGCCCTTCGGATACATGACGCTCATGACCGGAATGCATACCTTAGTCCAAAGAAAACAATGGCAGATATGGATATCGTCATACCCAAGAAACCCTTGATTACAGTTCGCTCCCTCCTTTTACCTTTATCTTGTCATTCGGATTTCCAAACCGTCTCTGAGGTACGAGTCATTTGATCGCGCAGGTTTTTGAGCGAAGGGCCGCGAAGCAGAACATTCCAACGAAGGCCGCGATGCCGGCGAAACTCCAGAGCCATGTATAGGAAAGGCTCCCGATGATCAACCCGCCGAACAGGGGACTTAGAAAACGTCCGATGTCCTTGAGCGTTTTCAGAACGGCTCCGAATCTTCCGCGAAAGTTCATCGGCGTGTTGTTCACCCGATACACATTGTCGTTGTTGCTCATCATGAGTTCCCCGAAAGTATAGCAGACGGTGAGCAGGAAGAACTGCCATGGGATGCGGGCGAAACCGAAAAGCGTGAAGGAAACTGCATAAATGCCTGCTGCGAGGACGAGGTTCCTCACAATATCGTGTTGTCTGCTCCATTTCAGGACGAACGGGTTGCAACAGACCACGATGAATGAATTCAGCGAAATGACCGTACCGTACAGTCTCGCCCCCTCGTTTCCGAAGAATGCCGTCATCTCCAGCGGTAGGGAAAATGCGATCTGTCGATAGGAGAAGGCGCAAAGCAATGTGCCGAAAGAGAACCAGATGAGTTGCGGACGGGAAAGGAGCGCTTTGAAGGTGGATCCTTCCTCACGAGCCTGAGGGACATCCAGGAGGCCGCATACTGCATCAGGGCCCACTGGGGTGTGGAGAACCCGCTCCACTGGATGCTTGACACGGTGTTCCTTGAGGACGAGGCGCAACTGGGCAGCCGGACCGCCGCGCTCAACCAGAGCATCCTCAACAAGGCATGCCTCTCGCTTTACAAGAAACTGGGCGATCTTGTGGACAAGAAAGAGAAAAGGAACAAGAAGAGATGGCGGAAAATGTTCGGATGGTCTTTCGAGGACATGCTCGGCCAGATGCTCACTCTGATGGACCCACTCACCTTGACCAGGACAATCGGGGTCACGGACAAAGTCAGGAAATGAAAACGCGACAAGGGACCTGAATGGCCGGTATCGCCCCCAAGCCATGCATCCTTTTGCGTTGGGGAGCCGATTATTTCTCTTTGATCCGGATTTCCTGCATTCTGCCATTGATGAGTATTTCTTGCGTATGTCCTGCTCAGTGGTTTAAATCGTAAATCAACACTTGACAACTGAAAAAACAGAAGATAAAATTCCACATATTTTGCAATCGATTGCAGAAATCGATTGCAAAACTTTTTGTTCATTTTGATTCCCCGTCATACAGTCGGTGAGAATGTAGAAGGAGGACTAACCATGGACATGGTGGTCATTTTATTGGGACTGGTATTGTTGCTTGTGCTGACTCTGAAGAAAATGCCGGTAGTATATGCTGCAATTATCAGTGTATTGTTCGTAGCTTTGTTTAGCGGTATGCCAGTTGTTTCAACGGTAACGCAAAGTTACATGACGGGCTTTGCAAGTTTTGTCAAATCAGCATTCCTGATGTTGTTGTTAGGTGCTATTCTTTCAAAAGCCATGGATGAAACTGGTGCAGCAAGGTCGATCGCAACTTTTATCATTGGAAAATTCGGGGTTAAGTTTGCGATTCCGGCGATCGTTCTTGCAGGAGGTCTGCTTACCTTCGGCGGCGTTTCTTCTTTTGTGTCATGCTTTGCCCTCTATCCGATCGCGTTATCGGTCTTCAAGAAAGCGAACATGCCTCGTTATCTTATCCCGGCAACGATCGCCGGCGGTATTTTTACTTGGGTGACAATGCTTCCCGGGAACCCCCAGATCCAAAACATCATTCCAACCACTTTCCTTCCGACGACTGCAATGGCGGCCCCGGGTGTGGGTACCGTTTGCGGTCTGCTTACTCTGGTATTGATCATTCTTTACCTTCAGCATGAAGCGAACAAGGCGAAAAAAAATAATATCGGCTTTGAAGGAAATGAAGATACTGAAAAAGTGCTGGAACAAGCTGATGCTCTTGAAAGAGATGGAAGACTTCCCCATGTCATTATTGCAATTCTCCCAATCGTTTGTGTGGCCTTGGTCTTGAATATCTTTAAGCAAGATATTTCTGTTGCCCTTTTGTCCGGTATCGTGCTTTGCTTGATCCTATGCTACAAGAACGTTTCGAAAGCATCGATATGCAGGATTTTCCAAGACGGCATTCCGAGTGCCGCGGGAACGATAGTGAATGCTTCCGCGATCGTTGCAATCGGTTCCGTGATCAAGGTCGCTCCCGGTTTTGATAAGATTGTTCACGGAATTCTCAGCTTCTCCGATGCGGGATACAATCCGCTCATCATTTTCGGTCTCGCAACCACACTTCTTTGTGGTCTCAATGCTTCGGGCATGGGTGGGTTGTCGACCTCGCTCTCTGTACTTGCAGAGCCGTTCCTCGCCATGGGAGTTAATGCCGAAATCCTTCATAGAGTCGGGGTAATCGCCTCCGTCGGT
>JBAXYP010000171.1:0-4652 GCA_041670725.1 Sphaerochaetaceae bacterium | reverse complement strand
GTTTTTTCTGTTCGTCCCGAAGGATTTGCTTTATACTGAGGACATCCGGAGGTTCTCATGGATTATATCGGTTCCCTTGACCAAGGTACGACAAGTACCCGTTTTATTCTGTTTGACGAACAGGGAGAGATCGTCGCGAGCCATCAGATGGAACACAAACAGTTTTATCCGCAACCGGGATGGGTGGAACACGATCCTTCTGAGATATGGGCCAACGCCTGCACCTGCATTGTTTCCACGCTGGAGTCCGCGGGCGTGCCGAAACGTTTTCTGAAGGGGATCGGCATCACCAATCAGCGAGAGACGATCGTCGCTTGGAATCCCCATAGCGGAAACCTTTACCACAACGCGATCGTCTGGCAGGATCTCAGAGGAAGCCAGATCATCAAGGAGACGGAAAAACAGGTTTCGGTGGAATGGATGCAGCAAAAGACGGGACTGCGTATCAGTCCTTATTTTTCCGCATCGAAAATCGTATGGCTCTTGAGAAATGTACCAGGACTGCGGGAAGCCGCGCAACGCGGGGACGCGGTGTTCGGTACAATCGATTGCTGGCTCACTTGGAACCTCACCGGAGGCAAAGCACTGGTCACTGACGTAACCAATGCGTCGCGGTATATGTTGATGAACATCGGCACGCTTCAGTGGGATGATGACCTTTTGGAATTGTTTGGTATTCCTAGAAAAGCGCTTCCGGAAATCGTTCCCTCCTGTGGCGTCGTCTATGGGAAAACGATTCTTGACGGTCCCTGCATGGGAGAGATTCCCGTATGCGGGATCCTCGGTGACCAACAGGCCGCCTTGTTCGGACAAGCGTGTTTTTCCGCGGGGACGGGCAAGAGCACCTACGGGACGGGGTGTTTCCTGTTGGTGAATACGGGAGAGAAACGCGTTACCTCAAAGATGGGGCTGATCACGACCGTCGCTTACCAGATGGCCGGGCAGAAGCCACGGTACGCATTGGAGGGGTCCATCGCCGTCGCGGGGTCATTGGTCCAGTGGGCGAGAGACAATCTGAAGATCGTCTCCTCTCCTCAGGAACTTGATCATCTGGCTATGTCCGTGACCGATTGCGGAGGCGTGTATATTGTTCCTGCTTTTTCAGGTTTATTCGCTCCGTATTGGCGCAGTGATGCCAGAGGCGTAATCACAGGCTTGACAGGATATGTGACGAGAGCCCACCTTTGCAGGGCGATTCTTGAGGCGACGGCTTTTCAGGTCAATGACATTTTCGAGGCGATGGAACTGGACAGCGGCATTCACATGGAGACGCTCAAAGTCGATGGCGGGCTTACCAACAGTACGCCGTTGATGGAGTTCCAGTCCAACCTGTTGGCAATCCCCGTGATTCGTCCTAAAATAGTTGAAACCACGGCGCTCGGGGCCGCGTATGCGGCCGGATTGTCGGTCGGTGTGTTCTGTGACCTTGAAGAGTTGCAAAAACAATGGAAGGAAGAGCGGCGATGGAAGCCGATGATGGATGAGGCGAGTCGGCAGCGGAAGATCCGATTGTGGAGAAAAGCGGTAAGCCGAACGCTCAATTGGAAGAGTGGGGATACGCAATAAAGGGAGTGTGGTCCGATGGGTTTGACGATGAATTCGCCGATGGACTATGTGAAGATGATCGTCCAGGTCGGATTTCTGGCGTGGATATTCTATCGTTTTTACGAAGCTGTGGTGCAGACGAAGGCGCAACAGACCGTTCGGGTGATCATCACTTATGCGGCGTTGTATGCCGTCAGTTACACGTTGCATCTTTCCGTCCTGACGTGGGTCCTCAAAGGGAGTTTCATCCCGTTGTGGGTGTTCGTCTGCATCATTTATCAGCCGGAACTCAGAAGGGCGTTTTCCCAACTGTGGAGTGGTCATGGGCGATTCTTCCATCTTGGCGGACAGACGACGACCAGCGATCAGATTGACAGTGTGCTCAATGCATGCAACGTTTTGGTCAACAAAAAACGCGGTGCGTTGATTGTTTTTCCACGGAGGATGGGTATCAAGAACATCATCGATACGGGGACGCGGGTGGATGCGGACATTTCCACGTCGTTGATCCTTACCGTGTTCGATCATGACACGCCGCTCCATGACGGGGCGATGATCATCGAAGATGGCAGAATTGCCGCGGCCGGATGTTATCTTCCGCTTTCCGAGCAGACGGACATCCGCAAATCGTTCGGAACGCGGCATCGCGCCGCATTGGGGCTGGCGGAGGAATCGGATGCTGTGGTAATCGTCGTTTCCGAAGAGACGGGGGCCATTTCGTTGGCGTACAACGCGAATCTATACTATGACATGGATGACGATACGATCAAACGGTTGGTACTGGCATTGTTCAGTTATCACGATATAACTCCGGATGAGTTGCAGCAGGAGGGTGGCGATGATCAGGCGGAATAAGTTCGTTCAGACCCTCATGTATGATTGGGTCGCCAAGATTTGCGCATTGGTTCTTGCCTTGTTGTTGTATTTGTTCGGAACTTATTCGAACTTGGATACCCGTATCGTTAACATCCCTGTCGAGGTGAAGTTGCCGACCTCGCTTGAGGCCGTCTCCACACTGCCCAGTACGGTGCAGATACACATCAGAGGCGACGACGATGTGATTTATCTGATTGACCCTTCGGACATCAAAGCGACGGTGGACTTCTCGTATGTCCGAGATTCCGGCATTGCTTCTTCTTTGGTCACGTTGGACTACAATCAGGAAGTATTCATGAACGGAGGCATCCATCTGGATGCAGTTCCCGATAGTTTTCGCGTAATGTTTGCCGAACCGGCGAAGGAGGCTCAATGATCAGAGGGATTGGCATTGATGTGGTGAATATCGATCGCATGGCAAAGTTGTCAAGCAGTACGCTCTCGCGGTTGTTTCATCCCGACGAACTTTCCAAGGCGATTTCCATCTCTTCTGGGGTTTCTTCCGCCCGCAACCAGTATCTTGCAGGGCGATACGCCGCCAAGGAAGCCTTGGGAAAGGCGTTGGGATGCGGGATCCTCGGCCTTTCGCCTATGGAGATCAACACGGCGAACAATGAAGACGGCAGACCGTATATGGTTTTGTACGGTGAGGTGAAACGGCTGGTGGGAAACCGGAACGTATTGATTTCCATCACCCATGACAATCCTGTGGCTGTCGCCATGGTTTTGCTGCAGGATTGATCCGATGGCCCGAAGTGATTGGAGACGTCCGGTCTTGGTCCCGCTTACTCCGGGAATGCGGCGTATCCGGATGACGATCAGTTATGACGGTTCACGGTATCGGGGATGGCAGTCCCAACGGAACGGGACAAGCGTCCAACAAAAGGTGGAAGAAGCGCTTTCTTCGATGCTGGGGGAGACGGTCGCCGTCCACGGAAGCGGCAGGACGGACAGCGGGGTGCACGCCATCGGACAGGTATGCCATTTCGACATTGTCTCGAAGCTTCCCGTCCGTGCGTTCAAACCCAGACTGAACAGTCTGCTTCCCTCCGACATCCGCATCATGGATGCAGGGGAAACGGATGGCACGTTCCACGCCCGGTTCACTTCAATGGCCCGCGAGTATACCTATCTCATTAAACGGGCGGAAGAATTGACGGCGTTCGACTCGGGACATGTATGGGCCGTACGGGAATTGCCGCCGGAGGAGCTTTTGAACGAATACGCAACGGTGATTGCGGGGACGCACGATTTCACCACGTTCTGCAGCAGCAAGGACGAATGTTCCTCAAAGATGCGTGATATCTACGAAAGCGTTTGGACGATGGGCAAGGATGTGTTTGGGTATGACCTGTTGCGCTATCGTATTACGGGCAATGCGTTTCTCTACCATATGGTCCGTTCGTTGGTCGGTACGATGGTGGAGTTTGCCGCCTGCGGCAAAGGTGCCGCTTCGTTTAGGGCCGCACTGGAGGCGAAGGATCGTCGGGCGTGTGGCCGGACGGCAAGCCCGTATGGGTTGTATCTGACAAGGATCAGTTACGATCCCGAGGAATACCAATGGTTCGAGGAAGCGAATGAAAACGGATGAACGGCGACGGTTGATGGAAGAATTTTCCGATATGTGCGATCAGGCGAAATCGGTGGTCGGCGCATGTCCGTATGTCCATACGAATCTCGATTTTCATGCCGTTGCGGAGAAGTTCGACGCGCCTCGCGTCGATCCGTGGAAGGAAATTCAGGAAGAAGTGGACCGATGTGGGAAGTGCAAGCTTTGCGGGACGCGCAATCATACTGTGTTTGGGGAAGGTGCGCTTCATCCCCTGGTGATGGTCATCGGGGAGGGACCGGGTGCGGAAGAGGATGCATCCGGACGTCCTTTTGTTGGTCGTGCGGGAAAATATCTGGACAAATGGCTTGCCCCAATTGGATTGTCCCGGGATGCGAATGTGTTCATCGGCAATATCGTCAAGTGCCGACCGCCACAGAACCGTGTGCCCGAGCCGGACGAGATCGGGGCGTGCCTTCCGTATTTGAAGCGGCAAATCGCCTTATTGCAGCCGAGATTATTGTTGCTTTCCGGTTCGACGGCGGCGCATACCATATTGGAACGGTTTGAGGGGGTGGGGCGTTTGAGAGGGCAGACCTTTGAGTATGAAGGGATACCCGCGGTGGTCACTTATCATCCCGCCGGAGTGCTTCGTAATCCCGAATATCGCCGTCCGGTATGG
>JBAXYP010000170.1:0-4668 GCA_041670725.1 Sphaerochaetaceae bacterium | reverse complement strand
CGGCTTCATGGATGGTTCGTGACTTGAAAAACAAAGAAAAGTATCCGTATAACTTCCGCGTTGGTGTCGCCTACTTCCCGAGATACGATGAAACGGTTCCCGCCAAACAGTCGTGGGGGTCTGTCTCCGCATTGGCGATTCCTTCCACCAGCAAGCATGCCGAAGCAGCTTGGAGGTTCATCCGCTACTATATTGAAAAGGGTTCTGTCCAGATAGCCAAGGGCGGTACGGTTCCCGCCTACTTGCCTGCATACAATAATGAGTTGATCGCCGCGTTCGGCGAAGGCTCCGGGCTTGCCGAGGAGGACATCAACAAGTTCTTTGATCCCGAACTTTCTTCAGTAATGAAGATGCCTGTTGGCTCCGCAATGAACGAATACAATTCGATCATCCAGGAAGAGACCAGCCTCTACTTCACCAAGGCAAAGAGCTTGGACGACACCATAAATTCCATCGAAAGCAGGACTAACGCCGCCATCGATGCCGAGAAAACTTCCAAATAGCAATATGTCAACACAATGTCTTTCTTCCCGTGTCCACACGGGAAGAGGGTCTTTTAAAAGGTGATCTTCATGAAACACAAACTTACCGCTGCTGAAAGAGAAGAAGAAGTTGCCGGTTATCTGTTTCTGCTTCCCAATTTTCTGGGGACGTGCCTGCTTATTTTTCTCCCAATTTTCATCACTCTCACCATGGGATTTTCCCAATATAATATCGTGAAGGGATTGTCGGGAATGAAGTTTGTCGGGCTAAAAAACTTCGCGTCCTTGATCTACAACGAGCGGTTTCTTGCCGCATTGAAAAACAACATCGTTTATACCTTCACGACGGTTCCTCTTACGGTCGGGTGTGCGTTGTTGCTTGCTGCGATTTTGAACAAATCGATCTATGGCAAAGAAATCGCCAGGGCAATGTTCTTCATGCCATATGTTTCTTCCATGGTCGCCATCTCCGTGGTGTTCAATGTTCTCTTTTATCCCAATGGAGGACCCGTTAATGGCATTCTTTCTGCGTTGGGAGTGAAAAATCCTCCGGGGTGGTTCATCGACAAGGACTGGGCGATGGTTGGTCTCATCATCATGGCGATCTGGTATCAATGTGGTTACTACATGATCATTCTTCTTGCCGGCATGCAGAATGTACCGCAATCAAGATATGAAGCAGCTGAGTTGGACGGAGCCAACGCGTGGCAGAAGTTTATCCACATGACGGTGCCTGGCATTTCGCCCACACTTTTTTTCGTCATCGTCATCGCGACGATCAACTCATTCAAAGTGTTCGACCAGATCAACATCATCACGAAAGGCGGTCCTGGATATGCGACGACCGTCCTCGTATATGAAATATACCGCAATGCGTTTACCGAATACAACTTCGGCGTTGCTTCCGCCATTGCTTGGGTATTGTTGCTAATCGTGGTATTGCTGACCGCCCTTCAATGGAAAGGTCAGAAAAAATGGGTCAATTATTGAGAGGCACAGAATGACAAGTCTCCATAAACAAGAAACCAAGAAATGGATCGTTACGGTCCTGATATTTTTGCTGGCTTTGCTCTTTATTTTTCCATTTATTTGGATGATCAGCACGTCATTCAAGTACGAGATTGATGTGATGGAGTTTCCGTTTCGTTTAATTCCCAAGAATGTGAACACCTCCAATTACGTCACGGTATGGACCAAGGGAAATTTCCCGCTCTATTACCGAAACTCGTTGTTTGTGACAGTGCTCACCGTGTTGGGGGATCTGTGTCTCACCAGCATGGCGGCCTATGCTTTTGCAAGACTTCGCTTCAGAGGGAAAAATCTCATTTTTTCATGCTATCTCGCGGCCATGATGGTTCCAACCCAAGTTCTTTTGCTTCCGAAATACATTATCTTCGGCAAGCTTGGCATCAACAATACTCATGCCGCATTGATCTTGCCCGGCATTTGTTCGATTTTCTCCATTTTCCTTTTGCGACAATTCTTCATGTCGATTCCCTATGATCTCTCCGAGGCCGCGAAGGTCGATGGAGCGGGGTATTTCCGTACTTTTGCCCAAGTTATTCTTCCTCTTGCCCATCCCGGTCTGGTGACGTTGATCCTTATCAGTTCGATTTGGTCTTGGAATGATTACATCAACCCATTGATTTTCCTTTCAAACGACAAACTGTTCACATTGACGGTAGGGCTCCAAAGATTTCAGGAGTCGAACGGTACCAACTACGCCGTCATCATGGCGGGTGCGGTATGTGCCGTCTTGCCGGTTATTTTCTTGTTTTTGGTGTTCCAGAAACAACTTGTTGCATCGATTGCCAGTTCTGGCATTAAGGGGTGAACCGTGTACGAATCCATTCTTTCCATCAAACCTTACAATCTTTCCAAGGAACAAATCACTTGGGTAAACCAAACGCTTGTCTCCTTAAGCGACGACGAGAAACTGGGACAATTGATTTGCGAAATCATCTGGGACAAACCCGGATGCGATCCTCTTGATGTTATGAAACATTTTCTGCCGGGGGCGGTCATGTACCGTCCGTTCAAAGCCAAACGGATGAGGGAATTTACACAGCGTCTCCAAAAGGCGAGCAAAATCCCTTTGTTGATCGCATGCAATCTTGAGCGTGGTGGATCCGGCGGAAATGGCGGCATGGAGGATGGGACATACGTAGCAAGTCCGATGGGGGTCGCCGCGACGGACGACGAATCCTCGGCGGAGCATTTGGGCGAAGTGTGTGCATCCGAAGGAAGTGCGGTTGGAGTGAATTGGACATATGAACCCATCATCGACATCGATATGAATCCCGAGAATCCCATCACGAACGTACGTACCTACGGTTCAGATCCCGAACGAATTATCCGCATGGCGAAAGCCTATTGCAGGGGGTGTCGGAAGTGGGGCGTACTTACCACCATCAAACACTTTCCCGGCGATGGCGTCGATTATCGGGACCAACATCTGATGTCCTCGGTCAACAATCTTTCTGCGGATGAGTGGATGGACACTTATGGCAGGATTTATCAGGCGTTGATAGAGGATGGTGCTGAAACGTTGATGAGCGCCCACATCAGGCAACCGAACGTGACCAGAATGGTCAACCCTTTGATAAAAGACGAAGAAATCATGCCCGGTTCTCTCAGCAAGGAGTTGATGCAGGGTATCCTCAGGGGACGATTCCACTTCAATGGTTTGATTTGTACCGATGCAACCCAGATGGTCGGGTATACTTGTTCGATGCCGCGCCATGAAGCTCTTCCGACTTCCATTCAAAACGGTGCCGATATGTTGACGTTCACTTTGAATCCTACAGAGGATTTTAAAGCATTGCAGGAAGGCCTTTCTTGTGGATTGCTGACACATGAACGACTTGACGAAGCGGTTGCCCGTATTCTCGGCATGAAAGCAAAGTTGCGTCTTCCCGAACGAAAGGACGTGGTTCCTCCTTTGCATGCCATGGAACGCATTCAAAGCAAAAAACATAAAAAATGGGCTCTTGAAATCGCCGACGAGTCCATCACCTTGGTGAAGGACAAGCAAAAGGGATTACTTCCCCTTTCACCCCAAAAAACCAAGAGAATCATCTTGGTGCAGGCGACCAACGAGAAACCGGAAGGCGGCTATCTTTCCGAGGCGAGGCTTTTCAAAGAACTTCTTGAGAAAGAGGGATTCATCGTTCATTGGTTTGAGGAAGTTCCGCGACCGGGGACAGGTTATTCGATCGAGGATTTGAAGAGGGATACCGATCTCTTTATCTATTATGCGAATTTCAAGGTCAGTTCAAATCAAACGACTATACGGTTGGTATGGAGTGACTTTCTGGGAGACAGTTCGCCGAAGTTCGTCTGCGATGTGCCCACGCTTTTCCTGTCTTTCTCCAATCCCTATCACTTGGTCGACGTGCCGATGGTGAAGACCTATATCAACGCGTACACCTCCAACGAGGCCACGGTGCGCATGATGATTGAGAAATTAATGGGTAGAAGTTCATTCAAGGGCAAAAGTCCTGTCGATCCATTTGCCGGTCTGTGGGACGCACGCCTATGATCCGGGCCATTATTTTTGACTTGGATGGCGTGTTGTGCCATACCGATGCCCTTCATTGCAAAGCGTGGAAACAGGCGTGCACGATCTACGGTTTCACTTTCACCGAGGAATGCAACGATTTGCTCCGTGGGGTGAGCAGGATGGATTGTGTCGACATAATCCTTTCGAAACAGACTGCTGTTCCCCGTGATTTCGACAAAGTAGGGTTCGCAACCGAGAAGAACATGATCTATCGTTCTTTGCTCGGACATATCGGCAAGGATGAAATGGATGGGCGGGTTCCCGATATGTTGCGCAGATTGAAAGCGATGGGACTGAAACTTGCGGTCGGGTCTTCAAGCAGAAATGCGCCGTTGATTCTCGATACACTTCATATCGCGTCCTTGTTCGATGCGGTAGTCGACGGTTCGATTTTGACGAAATCAAAACCTTCTCCAGAGGTCTTTATCCGAGCGGCGGAACGGATAGGGGTGCGATGCGATGAAGCTGTTGTGGTTGAGGATGCCGAAGCGGGTATTCAAGCTGCGAAAGCAGGCGGTTTTTTCACTGTAAGTATAGGACTCTCTTCTGGAGAGACAAATCTGGAAAGTGTCATTGATCTTGTAGATATCGAGGTTTTGAAGCAATGACGGTTTTTGCTTGTTT
>JBAXYP010000169.1:0-4693 GCA_041670725.1 Sphaerochaetaceae bacterium | reverse complement strand
GCCACAGCGAGGCGGGCATACCCGTTCCCATCCCGAACACGGCCGTCAAGCGCCTCCGCGCCGATGGTACTGCGGTCCTTCCGCGGGAGAGTAGGCCGCCGCCGGGCCTTTCCTTTTTCCCTTTTGGTTTTTGTTAATGCCCTTTCGAGGGCGTTTTTTTTTGCTCAAAACTTTCCTTCTATAGAGCATGGATGGCGAATATGGTATACTATGCTACCTGTTGGTCAGAGGAGGACGTGATGCAGGATCTGAGCATACAGTATCTTGGGCTCTCGTTGAAGAACCCTATTATTATTGGAAGTGGGCCGTATACATCGTCGATCGACAATCTGAAACGTTGCGAAGACAACGGGGTTGGTGCGGTCGTACTCAAATCGATTTTTGAAGAGCAGATCGAAAAGGATGCCGAAGCCGCAGTTGACGAGAATGAGGCTTATCTGACGCATAGTGACGCGGCGGCGTTTGTGCGGGAACATACGGCCGAACGTGCAATTGATGCATATCTTGAACTGATATCGGAAGCGAAACGATCGCTGTCCATTCCCGTCATCGCATCAATAAACTGCAAAAGTTTGGGAACGTGGACGGAATATGCGGATCGGTTTGCGAAAGCGGGGGCCGACGCGATTGAGATAAACTATTATGTAGTGGCGGCAAACAGAGAAATCAACGGAGAAATGATGGAAAGAAAGTTTGTCGGTCTTGTAAGGAATGCGCGGAAGTCCATTACGTTGCCTATGGCGGTGAAGATGGGGATGTTCTATTCCTCCCTGTCCAATCTCCTTCATGAATTTGACAATGATAAGGTCGACGGCGTCGTGCTTTTCAACAGGTTCTTCCAGAACGATATCGATATCAAAGCACAGGCGCTTACGCAGCATTCTCCCCTCAGTTCCCCCAACGACTATCTCATCCCGCTTCGCTGGACTGCATTGATGAGCGCCGAACTCACGTGCGACATTTGCGCATCCTCCGGTATTTGGAGCGGCGAATCCATTGTCAAACAACTGCTTGCGGGAGCGGCGTCATGCGCCATTTGTTCCGTTGTCATGAAACAGGGGTTGTCCGTCGTCGGGAAAATGCTTTCGTTCCTCAGTGACTGGATGGAGCAGAATGGGTACGACAAAATTTCCGATTTCAAGGGAAAACTCGCACAGGAAAACATTAAGAATCCAGATCTTTGGGAGCGGAGCCAATACATGAAAGCCTTGCAAGGCAAAGGGGTGTGAGTTGGATTTCAACACGTACCGTGACATCGCCCCGTATAGGGGCAAGGATGTGGAGGCCGCCGTCGAACGAATCGTCGCCAATGCCCCGTTCATCGAACAGATGCTCTGCGGCATGCAGACGAAGGCGGATCGTTTCGATGCGGAAAAGACAAAGGCATATGTGAATTTAGTCATATCCCAACTGCGCCGCGTGCGTTCGTATGATGATTTCCAACGGTATGTCACGGCGGGGATTTTTCTTCCCTCCATTCTCAAGAACAGTTCCACAGGGTTCTCCGTAAGCGGTATCGAGCACATCGCCGCCGATGAGTCGTGTTTTTACATGAGCAACCACAGGGACATCATTCTGGACTGTGCGTTGATCGACCTGGCGTTGCTCCAAGGCGGCAGGGGAATGTGCGAGATGGCTATCGGAGACAACCTGCTGTACAACCAGTTTGTCGTGGATCTGTTCAAACTCAACGGCGGGGTAACGGTCAAACGCACATTGCCAATGCGTGATAAGTATCTTGAGTCGATACGTCTTTCCCAGTATTTCGTCGAGTTGATCACCCAAGAGAAGCATTCCATCTGGTGCGCCCAGAAAAGCGGAAGAGCGAAAGACGGCATCGACATGACGAATCCGGCAATCATCAAAATGCTGTATCTTTCCCAGCGTCATCGGGGCGTTTCGTTCCCGGAAGTGATTCGCGAGTGCCATCTGGTACCGGTCGCCGTCAGTTACGAATACGATCCGAACGACATCAACAAAGGAAGGGAAGAGGTGGATATTGCCGTCAAGGGAAGTCATGAGAAGAGGAAATACGAGGATATGATCAGCATGATTCGGGGACTGACCAAACAGAAAGGACGAATTCATATCAGTTTCGGCACTCCAATCATCGATGATTGTGACAATCCTCAGGCGGTCGCCAATCAGGTTGACCGACAGATCCATCTGATGTATAAGCTTTGGCCGACGAATTGTTTTGCCTACGATTACCTTGAGCAGAAGAATTCCTTCAGGGACGTGTACAAGGATTTCGACAGCAAGGCTTTTCTTGCCCGCTATGCGCATCTTCAGCCGGAAGTGCGTGAATTCGTGCTGAACAGTTTTGCCAATCCGGTAAGGTCGTATCTTCGTGCGAAGGATAGTTGAGGTTGGGTTTTTCTGTTTGGTACTTTCTTTGTGCGTCGCCTGTTCCCAGGAGGAATTCGCTTTGACTGATACCAAAGCGTTTCCCGTAATGGATCAAGATGAAGGCACGTATGTGGCCGTATTTGTCTCGCTCAACCTAAAAGAACAGGACGTCGTACAGATGGAGGTGACCAGTCCCGTCGGAGACAATTGGACGTTCACCGCATCTGCAGTGAAAATCGGTGACGTGTCATATTGGGGGTCCGCCCGTCTCGCCGCTTCTCAGCCCGTACAGGGAGTGTATCATCTCAAAGCTATGCGGCAGGACGGGAAAGTCGTGGAGGAGGATTTTCCCATTACATGGGGAGACAGGGATACGGATCTACCGCAGATATCCCTTGAAAACGCGGTGGCGAACTGGAGCCCGTCCTCGCTTTCGTTGGGGTATGGGTTCAGGAAAAAGGACGGGACAATGCTTGCCGCGGGTGATGGCAAAAGCGGATTGGCGATTCCCAAAGACGCGGCGTCCCTCACGCTTGCCATGCATGACGATGCATCCAACTGGACGGTTACGAAGACGCTGGCATTGTGATCAGACGATTCTGCCCACCGCTTCCATCAATTCTTTCTTTGACAGCCTGATGACGAATGTTCTCCCATGGGGACAGACGGGATCTTCCAATCGGAAGACCTGCCGTACCAGTTCTTCTCCGGTTGTCCGATCCACCTCATCACCTTGTTTGATCGCTTTATGGCAGGAGACGATGGCGTACAGTCCTTTTTCCACTTCCGTGCTGGAACCGGTCTGTTCCCTGACGAACTCAACGACATCCGTCTCGATGTTACGCATCAGGGAAGGGACGGAGAGAAGACGCCACGTGAGACGTTCCTTCCCCTTTTCAAGCTTGATGCCGAGGTTTACGTAGACATCAAGATTTTGGGAAAGATACGCGTCCACATCCGGCGCAACGTCGAACGCAAGCGGTACGAGCAGCGTTTGCACCTGCTTGTTTGTCTTTAGCTCATTGAACAAAATGCGTTCATGAGCGGCGTGCTGGTCGACCAAATACAAATCATCTCCCTTTTGGGCGATGAGAAACAGATTGAACGCCTGTCCGATGTAGATGAGTGGATCCGTCTGCATTCGCTGGACGTCCCAGCTATCCCGTTCTTCCCGTTCCTTGTCGATCTTCATCTTTGCTTCGGGCGACTGGAGAATTTCCCGTGCCTTGGAGAACCACTGGGGATCGAGCGGCTTCTCGCCTTCATAGGTCGGTCTCGTTTCGTGTACTGTTTCGCGATGGTCTGTAAAATCCAGCGATGGTTGATGAGCCATGGTGACCGTTTCGACGACCATCCGGGGGATCGTTCTTCGCATGCCGTTTTGGATAAGTTGAGAGACGGCATGATGCACTTCCGCCTTGTTACGTAGTTTCACCTCGCGTTTTGTCGGATGGATGTTGAAATCCACCAATGTCGGGTCGATGTCGACGAACAGGCAACAGTAAGGGAACGAACCTCCGGGGAGCATCTCTCCGTATCCGTACGTCACTGCCTGTACAAGGGCATAGTCCTCTACCGGACGTCTGTTGACGAAGACCGTAATACCGGAACGGTCGCTGCGGTGCAGGGAAGGTGAGGAAGTCACCGCATACAACTTGAACCGTTCGGCCTGGGAGAAAAGTTCCTCCATTTGGGTTGCATCCAAGGTATGGTCTATACGGAGGATATCGACGATTCTTGCTTTTGCCGTTGTGGCGGGGAGGATCACGATCCGTTCTCCATCGTTATCGAGCCGAAACGAAATGGAGGGGAACGCCATCGCCTTTTCGAGGAACACGGAACGGCACATCTGACTTTCCGTTGCCGGGCGCTTGAGAAATTGCCTCCGCGCGGGAATGTCGAGAAACAATCCTTCAACCGTTACCCGAGTCCCCGTGTCGGGACCTCCGGGGATAATCGGGGCGGAAGCGCCGTTGTCCACCGTGATGCTGTACGGTTGCGCTCCTTGGAAGGAAGAGGCGATGGTCGTCCTGCTGACAGAACTGATCGAATAAAGGGCCTCTCCTCTGAACCCCATTGTGGAGAGATGGTACAGATCATCAAGCGTATGGACTTTGCTGGTTGCATGGCTGACGCAACACAGGGGAAGATCCTCTTTTGCGATTCCCTGCCCATCGTCGATGACGATAATGGATCCGCTTCCTCCTTCCGTTATGGAAACGGTAATGGTCGAGGGAGCGGCGTCGATGGCGTTGTCCAGCAATTCCCTGACGACGGACGCAGGTCGTTCGATCACCTCGCCGGCGGCGATGCGGCGTGCGACCAAGGGGTCAAGCAGGGAGAT
>JBAXYP010000168.1:0-4704 GCA_041670725.1 Sphaerochaetaceae bacterium | reverse complement strand
GGAATGCTGTCCCGTACCGGAAGCGCCCGGGCGTTCGGACGTTGGGCCGCCAAGAAGCTTCATAGCAAGCGTTCTTCGCTTCTCATGGCGTGGTTCTTCGGCATCATCATCTTCATTGACGATTATTTCAACAGTCTTGCGGTCGGGACAGTTATGCGTCCCATCACCGATAAGAACAAAATACCCCGAGCCGAACTTGCTTATATCTTGGATAGTACTGCGGCTCCGGTATGCATCCTTGCGCCCGTCTCTTCGTGGGTCGTCACCGTCATGTCCATCGTGAAGGGTAGCGACGGGTTTGAAAAACTGGGCGTAAGCGAGTTGACGTTCTTCATTAAGTCGATCCCATACAACATCTATGCCATCCTTACGTTGATCATGGTGCTGACCATCATCCTCACCGGTCGGAATTACGGCCCAATGAAACGCAGCGTCGCATACGCAAAGAAGACGGGCAAATTGTACAACGACGAATACGGACCCGCTCCGGGAGAGGTTGACGTCGTCGGTGACGAGGCCGCGTTGAATGCTCGTCCATTCGACATGTTGTTTCCCATTATCCTGTTGATCATCATGGCCGTGCTTCTGTTTCCCATGACAACGTGGATGCAGGCGCGCGATGGCGTGCATATCATGACGATCGCCCAGGCAAAGGCATCGATGACTCTTGGAGAGGCGTTCAACAATACCGACGCTTCATACGCCTTGTTCTATGCGGTGGTCGTTACGCTTGCCGTCACGTACGTTTACTATCTCGCCAGAGGGTTGTTTACGTTGAAATCGGCTTCCGACGCCATCATCGAGGGTATCAAAAGCATGGTTCCTGCCCTGATCATCCTGACCATGGCCTGGACCATCGGGACGATTATCAAAAGCAGTCCGGAGGATGGGGGGCTCGCGTTGGGAAAATGGCTCGCCGAAGTGGTCGTCGGCGGAGGATTCCCTCTTTCCTTGGTTCCGGTAATCGCCGTGGTGCTCTCGGCGCTGATCGCATTCTCCACCGGTACATCGTGGGGGACATTCGCCATCGTGATTCCCCTTGTCATGCCGATTTCCATCGGGCTTGCCGAGGCGAAGGGCATGGACTACGCCCACATGCTTAATGCCACCTTGATCTGTGTCGGTGCGGTGCTTTCAGGGGCGGTTTTCGGCGATCATGCATCCCCAATCTCCGATACGACGATTCTCTCATCGACCGGGGCGGGGTGCCCGCACCTTGAGCACGTGAAAACCCAGATGCCTTACGCATTCACCGTCGTCGTTTGCGCCGCGATCGGATTTCTGTTCGGAGGCATCACGGAGAGCGACGCCGTAACGTGGCTTGCGACATTGACGGCATTCGTCCTCGCCATGGTGTTCCTCCCGAAGATTTCTTCATCCAAGGAGTAGACTATTCCCGAGCCCGGACGATCTCCATGTCTTGGAGAATCGTTCGGGACAGTATTTTGCTCTCCGTGACGAACGGATTGTCGTCAACTTTACCGAGTACCTCGTCCCGTTCCGCTTTTGTATCGTATGTGATCATCCGGAACGGGTTTTCATAGTCTTTCTTTTTGGTGAGGAACACCTGTTTTTCGATGAAGGAGCGACTTTCCGTCAGATTCCTGCAAAGCGCATCCCAATCCTGAGAAGAGAGATGCGCTTTCCCCGTAAGGGAACGAAGGATGGAAATGGCGTTTTTCGCCCTGTCAGCTGGGTAGGTCGCATACCATGCCGCAAAGACGTCATGTACTCCGTCCCATGTGGCGATTTCGCCGTTTTTGATTTTTCCCTTGAGATTTTCCAGCTTGTCATTTGGAACCAGAATGCCTCCCACATTGGTCCAGCCCGTCGTTTCCGTGGGGGTGGCCGCGTCGAATTCCATAAGGTTTTCCTTGCGTAAGGCGAGATAGTTGACGAGGGTTTTCATTCCGTAGTATGAGAGCATCGTTCGATAAGCCCTCCATCCTTCTCTTACCTTGATGATCCTGATGGGGGTGGCGGAACATTCCAGTCCCTCTCCGTAAACGGGAATGCGAGTGATGTCCTCCGTATCTGAGCGAAGCAATGCCAAACCTATCGCTGAAGGATCGGCCACAGGGACATCCATCGTGTTTGCCCACGCACTGCCGCTCCACTGTTCCAGCAACTTCATCGCTTTCATGATTTCTCCGGCCGTATCGGGAGCAAGGTAGTCGGTTTCATAAAATATACGGGGATGTTTTCGCTTGTCTCTTGCGGCGTATTTCCAGCTGTTGCGTTCCAGAGCATAGAGATTGTACATCCACCAGTAGGCAGGCATAAGGACGCGTTCGTCCCGTGTCGTGTCCGAAGAGATCAGACAGAAAGGAAGCGGTATGTGCAGTTCATGGGGATAATTGCCCTTGGTGATCAACGTGAAGGAGGCGAACGAAGAGTCGTATTTCAATGTGCTGGAGAGAGCGGGCCAGAAGCCGCGGCCGGCCACCAGTTCTCCGTCGGCCCCGCGCGAGTTGTGGTTGCTGCCGATGTTTGCGCCGGCGGCCATGTTCGATTGCCCTTTGATGCATGATGCGATCAAAAAAGAGGTGTTGTGGTGTTGCTCGTGGCCGGGAAAAATCAAGTTGGAGAGCATTTCGCAACAACTCACCGTAGAATTGTCTCCGAGAATCGTGTTGAGCATCCGCGCCCCGTATTTCAGCGTACACCAGTCTCCGAGGACGAACCGCACGGCTTTGCAACCGTAGAAAATTCGTGATCCATAGCCGACGATCCCGTTGACCAGTTCGATTCCTTCTCCGAGTTGGGTCGGTTCGTCATCCCGAGAAAGAATCGTCAGGTTCTTCAGCTTGTTCGCCCCTTTGATGTAACAGGATGGACCGATATTCACATCCTTGATGATCCTCGTTTCCTTGATGACCGCCCCTTCCCCGATTTTCCCGTACCATCCTCGGTGGAGATCGACGGTTCGGTCCGTCATCACCTCCAGGGCGCGCATCAGCGGTTTGTCGTCGCGGTACTTCGCCCAGAGCCACGCGTCTCCCGTCGTCAGCGAGACGAACGGCCGGACGGCTCGTCCTTCCGACTCGTTCATTACGCTGATCGTAATCCTGACCGATTCGTCCTCCCCTTCCTTCACTACGCCGACACCGAATTTCGCGTGGTTCGTCGTCTGCATTTCCGACACGTCATGGATGATTACCTGATCCCCGATGATATAGTGAGAGAGATACCCGCATCCGGAGACGGAGACATGATCCCCGATGTCGCAGGAGATAACGACTGAGTTCCGTATACCTTCGGGGACGGCAAGATCATGGAACTGGATCAACGCCTTTTGCAGGATACCGATTCTTACCAGACCGTAAAACGTCGAGCCCTGAATGCAGTCCGGATCGAACGGGGTGGTGACGAGAACGTCGTTCCAGCGGGATGAGTCGTTTCCGTTCCGTTGGAGACGAATCGTTTCTTCCGGGGTGAGATGCCGCCATGGATGGGTACCGTTTTGGACATTCCTGTATCGATATTCGTCCCCAGGGATGAACGCGTATCCGAAATCGTCAATTGATTTACGTTCTGTCATGACGAAAGTATATACATTGAAAATGCGTTAGGGAAGGGTGATGATCGAGTCCGAAGCCATCATTGTCGCTTCCGTCGGATCGTGGGTGACGAGGAGCACCGTTTTTCTTTCCACCATTGTTTTGGTGAAAGAAATGACTTGTTCCTTCGTCGCTGCGTCCAATCCCTTGAATGGTTCGTCCAAAAGGAGAAGGTCGTACTCGGCAAGAAGTGCCCGGACGAGCGCGACCCGTCGTTTCATCCCTCCCGAGAATTCACGGACGGGAAGGTTCAGGAAATCGGATAAGCCTACAGCGCCAAGTGAGGAAAGGATCCGTCTCTTGTCTTGGCAGACCAGACGGATGTTACGTACCGCCGAGAGGTTCTCGCAAAGCCTGTCTTCCTGGAAGACGGCAGAGAACCGAAGTCCGGAAACGGAGGAGATGTCGCTGCCGTCGGAATCTTCGAATCCCATGAGAATTCTGAGAAGTGTCGTCTTCCCGCATCCCGACGGCCCGAGGATCGTATTGACTTCGCCTCCGTGGATGGTGATCGTCTTGTGTTGGAAGATCACATGGGTTCCGAATGCTTTGTTCAGGACGATATGGTAGTTCATACGCGCTCCAGCGCCGTGACGGCACGGTCGATGAGGGCGAGAACCAGGTGCTCGAACAGGACGGAGACGAGCACGATGACCAACGTCCATGAGAACAGATCGGCGGTGGCAAGAAATACCTTGGCTTGGTAGAGGTTCTCTCCCATCGATCCGACGGGAATGCCGATCACTTCGGCGGCGATGCCGCTTTTCCAGGCAAGTCCAAGCCCGAGGGAGCACGCGCTCCTAAAGAATGGCATTACTTGGGAGAGATAAATCGAAGTGATGCGCTTGGGCATGCCGATACAAAACAGATCGGCCATTTCGATCAGTTCATGGCTGGTGGCATCGAGTCCTTCCAATACGTTGGTGTAGATGATGGGAAACACCATCAAAAACGAGATGCAGATGGACAGGTTTTTTGAAGATACCCATAGCAGGACAAGGATGATGAAACTTGCCACCGGAATTGCCTTGATCGTCCTGACCAGCGGGGAGAGAAGTATCCGGACCGGCGATGCCACATAGGAAGCGGCGGCGAGGACCGTCCCTACCAGCGTGGCGAGAAAAAACCCTCCGGCGATGCGGAT
>JBAXYP010000167.1:0-4704 GCA_041670725.1 Sphaerochaetaceae bacterium | reverse complement strand
TTTTTTTGTTGCATGTTTGTTGCATTAGTGTTTTGATATGTTATATTTTTGTTGCAAAATATCTTGAAACCCGTTGGCGATCCTCGATACGATAGTCTCATCAATGCATAACGAGGAACTATGAAAACCATCGCCATCGTCATGGGAAGCGCAAGTGATCTTCCTGTCGCCCGGAAAGCGGGCGTGGTTCTGGAAAAGCTCGGCATCCCGTTTTCCGTTCATGTATACAGCGCCCACCGTACGTTTGACGAGACGGCCTCGTTCTCCAGAGGGGCAGAGGAAGCCGGTTTCGGAGTAATCATCGCCTTCGCCGGCATGGCGGCGCATCTGGCCGGGGCGATCGCGGCGAACACGGTGCTGCCGGTGATCGGCGTGCCGGTTGCCGCCAGTCTGGGGGGCATGGACGCATTGCTTGCCACCGTTCAGATGCCAAGCGGAGTACCGGTCGCGACCGTTGCGGTGGACGGAGCGAAGAACGCCGCATATCTGGCCGCTGAGATTCTCGCCGTGGAGGATTCGGATCTCAGAGAGAAGCTCAAAGCGGAACGAGAGAAAATGAAGCGGGGCGTGCTTCAGGAAGATGCTGGAATCGAACAGGGTTTTCGCACATAGCGAAGACCCTGTTTTTGTTTTGGAGAGGGGGGACGAATGACGAAGAAAGAACAGTTGTACGAAGGAAAGGCAAAAAAAGTTTTTGCCACGGACGATCCGAATCTGGTGATCATCCAGTACAAGGATGACGCGACGGCGTTCAACGGACAGAAGAAAGGGACGATCACGGGCAAAGGCGTGATCAACAACAAGGTGAGCAACCATCTGATGGGTATCCTTTCCCAAAAAGGCATCCCCACTCATGTAATCAGGCAACTGTCCGACAGGGAGACCCTGTGCAGGAAGGTTTCCATCGTCCCCCTGGAAGTGATCGTACGCAATATCGCCGCCGGTTCCCTGTCCAAACGATTGGGTTTGCCGGAAGGCACGAAGCTTGCCCGGACCGTGTTGGAATACTCCTACAAGAACGACGAGCTGGGAGATCCGATGGTCAACGAATACCACATCGCCGCCATGGGGCTTGCGAGTGCCGCGGAACTGGAAAAAATAGCTTCGTACAGCATGAGGATCAACGAGATCCTTCGTGAATATCTCGCCTCTGCGGGCATCGAGCTGGTCGATTTCAAGGTGGAGTACGGGAGACTTCCCGACGGGACGATCATCCTTGCCGACGAGATTTCCCCCGACACCTGCCGCTTTTGGGACGCGAAGACCGGCATGAAACTGGACAAGGATAGGTTCAGGAGGGATCTGGGAGGCGTCGAGGAAGCATACGACGAAGTCCGGAAACGGCTTCTTGGTGCCTGAAATGGACGAGCTTCACGAGGAATGCGGATTGTTCGGCATCTGGTTGCCGGAATGCGGGAATGTGGCGCTTCAATCCTATCATGCTTTGTACGCGTTGCAACACCGGGGCCAGGAAGGATGCGGCATCGCGGTGAACAAGGATGGAGAGATCACCGTCCACAAAGGACTCGGTTTGGTCAGAGATGTGTTCGACCAACGCGCACTTGGAAATCTCGGTCCCGGTTCAATGGCGGTGGCGCACGTACGCTACGGTACGACGGGAGGCGGCAGACTTTCCAATGTCCAGCCGCTGGTCGTTGACCATTTGAAAGGATCGATCGTACTGGCACACAACGGGAATCTGACCAACGACGCGGATCTCAGACGGAAGCTTGAACTGGAAGGATCGATCTTTCATACGACGAGCGACAGCGAGGTGATCGCGTATATCCTTACCCGAAACCGGCTCGGAACGGCTTCCATCGAGGAGGCGATGGAAAAGACGATGGAAACCATCTCCGGAGCGTATTCCCTGGTGATCATGACACGCGACGGTTTGCTTGCCGTCCGCGATCCACGGGGATTCCGTCCGCTGTGCGTCGGGACGCTTCCCTGCGGCGGCTACGTGTTCGCCTCTGAGGATTGCGCGCTGGCCGCAATCGGCGCTTCATTCCTTCGTGACGTAGAGCCGGGGGAGATCGTGTCGGTCAGGAAGGGGAAACTGGAAAGCAGACGCGCTTTCTGTGGCAAGGAGACCAAACGGCTATGCGTCTTTGAACTCATCTATTTCGCCCGTCCCGATTCCACCATCGACACCATCTCGGTACATACCGCACGACTTCGTGCCGGCGCGTTTCTTGCCTTGGAACATCCGGTGCAGGCCGACGTGGTCGTCGGAGTGCCGGACAGCGGCATCGACGCGGCGATCGGTTACAGCAGGCAAAGCGGCATTCCCTATGGTATCGGATTCATCAAGAACAAGTACATCGGCCGGACGTTCATCCAGCCCGGACAAGACAGCAGGGAGGACTTGGTGCGGATCAAACTCAACACGATCGGTTCGACGGTACGCGGCAAGCGCGTCGTCCTGATCGACGACTCCATCGTCAGAGGGACGACTTCGAGAAGAATCGTGCGCCTTTTGCGGGAAGCGGGCGCCAGGGAAGTCCACTTCCGTTCCTCTGCGCCGAAATTTCTTCATCCTTGCTACTTCGGCACGGACATCGATTCGTCGAACCAACTCTTCGCCTACCGATATTCGGACGAAGAGATGTGTTCCCTGCTCGACGTGGATTCCCTGGGGTTCCTGTCGGTGGAGAATGTCACCAAACTGTGCGACCATCCGCATGACCGGGGATTCTGCACTGCGTGTTTCAGCGGGGAGTATCCGGTGAAACCGGAATGTCCCCATGGTAAGGAACGGTTCACCGAGGGGGCGAGCAATGAACAATGAAAGCCACAGCGATGCGTATCGAAACAGCGGAGTGGACATCACCCGCGGCTACAAGGCTGTCGAACTGATCAAACGCCATGCCGATGCGACGAGGATCCCGGGATGCCTGTCCGGCTTGGGGGATTTCTCCGGCTTGTTCGAACTGGACGGTTCGTTTGGGCATCCAGTGCTGGTCAGCGGCACCGACGGAGTCGGCACGAAACTGAAGATCGCGTTTCTGATGGACAAGCACGACACGGTGGGCATCGATTGCGTCGCCATGTGCGTCAACGACGTGGTCTGCTCCGGCGCCAGACCATTGTTCTTTTTGGACTACATCGCGTTGGGGAAGCTTGACCCGTACAAGGTGGAATCCATTGTCAAAGGAGTCGCAAAGGGGTGCCGATTGTCCGGATGCGCCCTCGTCGGCGGAGAGACCGCGGAGATGCCTGGCTTCTACCCTGAGGACGAATACGACCTCGCCGGTTTTTCCGTCGGAATCGCGGAAAAAGAGAAACTGTTCGACAGAAACGGTGTTCAGGCGGGGGATGCTGTCATCGCCTTCCCCTCCAGCGGCATCCATTCCAACGGTTTTTCTCTGGTGAGGAAGGTGTTCTCGTTGGACGAAAATCCCTCTTCATTGGAACGGAGATACGATTGTCTGGATGGAAAGAGCCTCGGTGAGGCGCTGCTCACCCCGACAAGGATCTATGTGCGGGATTTGTTGTCGCTGGATGGGAAGGTTACGGTCAAAGCCGCGGCGCACATAACCGGCGGAGGATTTCAGGAGAACATGCCGCGGTGTCTTCCCGAAGGAAAACGCATCAGGATCGACATGCGGGACGTTCGTACTCCGGAAATTTTCCGTCTCATCGCAAAGGAGGGGGACATCCCCCAGCGGGATATGTTCAATACCTTCAACATGGGGGTCGGCATGATCGTCATCGTGGCTCCTGAACATGCCGCCGCGGTCGTTTCCATGGTTCCCGGTTCGTACGAATTGGGGGAGGTCATATCGGGGAAAAAAGGGGTCGTGCTGTGCTGAGGCGCATCGTAGTCCTTTGCTCGGGTCAGGGCACAAATCTCCAGGCGCTTATCGATGCCGAGCATTCGAAAGTCCTTTCCAGCGGGAAGATCGTCAAGGTGGTCAGCGACCGCCCCGACGCATATGCGTTGGTCAGGGCTTCCTGTGCCGGAATCGAGACGGAGATCGTATCGCGTAAGGGGCACAGAAGAGAAACGTTCGAACGTTTGCTTGCCGGGGCGATCGGGAAGCCTGAACTGATAATTCTTGCCGGTTTCCTTCCCATTCTCAGTCCGTCGTTCGTGAAGCTGTACCCGCAAATGATCATCAATATCCATCCGTCGTTGATTCCCAGTTTTTGCGGGAAAGGGTATTATGGGTTGAACGTCCACAAGGCGGTGCTCGCCGCCGGGGTCAAAGTGACCGGCGCTACCGTCCACTTCGTCAACGAAGTTCCCGACGGAGGGAAGATCATCCTGCAGAAAGCCGTCGAGGTGAAGGAAGGCGATACGCCGGAGATCCTGCAGAAGCGGGTGATGGAGCAAGCCGAATGGGAACTGCTGCCGCGTGCGGCGGAACTGATATGCAGAGGTATGGAATGAACGACGTGAGACAATTGCTGGAAGGCAACCGGTATCCCGGACGCGGGATCATCGCGGGGCAGACGGAGAGCGGGGAGCCATTGTTCGCATATTTCATCATGGGCCGTTCGGCGGGAAGCAGAAATCGGATATTCCGGGCAGAGGGGCCCGAAGTATTCACCCGTCCGTACGATCCGACGGTGGTCTCGGACCCCAGCCTGATCATCTACCGTGCCGTTGCTTTGTGCGACGATGGCGTTGTGGTGTCGAACGGGGACCAGACGGATACGATCGTCGAAGGGCTTGCCGCCGGGCAATCGTTTTCCGAT
>JBAXYP010000166.1:0-4720 GCA_041670725.1 Sphaerochaetaceae bacterium | reverse complement strand
GGCCGATCACCTCTGCGAGAAATGTGCGGAATATGCAAAGCAGTGGGCTCCGATCGCTGACGAGTTGTGGAAAGAAAGCGGTCATGCAGATGGGGCGGCAAAGTAAGCGACGAATTCTTTTTGACAAAGCCCTTGGATTTCCAAGGGCTTTTTTCTTTGGGAAAAAAATCGGAGAACTGAGCGGAAGCGTGGAAACGAATGCATCTCTTTGCCAAGAAAAAAGCTTTCGTGGCAGAATATTGGAAATTTTGTGAAGTTAATTGTACTTGAGTCACAGAATCTTGTGAAATCAAGATTGCCATGTTACACTGAAAGCATGAAAGAAGTCGGCGCTGAAGAATTTTGGGAACGATTCGACCAGCAACGGAAGAAGACTGGTCTCTCCATCAAGGAAATTACGGAGAAGCTTGGTTTGAGTTACCCATTACTCATCACACAGCGTTCACGAAAGATTTTCCCCTCCATAACGTGTGCCTGCAAGATTGCGAAGATTGTCGGTACAACAGTGGAATATCTTGCAACGGGTGAACGGTCTGGCGTGGTTTTGGAGAAGCCGATCCAAGCTGGAGAGGAGCGGATGCTCCCCTTGGATATCATCGTCGCTCTGGCCCGTTCCTCGGATGAGGATTTGAAGTTGGTCAGAAGGATTTACGGCTTGTAGTCCTGGATGGAAGCAACTCGCACCGAAAGGGTCGCACGGCGATCTCCTTTGATATGAAAAAAAGACGGATGCGTTTAAAGAAAACAAGACCTGCATACGCAGGCCCTGTTTTTCTAGTGTGCTACTCAACTCGGTTGCAATCAAGAAAAGAGATTTTTCATACCTGTCTCATATGCCTTGTACTTCTCGTAGGTGGCTTGATAGAAAGACTTCTTATCTGTTTGGGGCTTATACTCTTTGTCTTCCAGCCTGCAATGCTTCTCGGCGATTTCCGGCAACGGTTTATCCTCAAGTATCGAAAGAATCTGGAGAACCCCACCGAAAGCTGCACTTTCATGGATGGCGGGTATTGAGACAGGAAGTCCAAAAATGTCACTGACGATCTGAGTCCAAACTCGGCTGTTTGCTCCTCCTCCGATCAAGAGCAACTTCTTGGGGGAGAAACCTTTTTCAACGAACGCATCCAAACCTCTTCTCATGGAATAGACCGCGCTTTCAAGCGAAGCTCTTGCGATATTCTCCATGGAGAGGTTCAGTGTGTTCACTCCCCCAAGCACAGCCTCGCCATGAGGATAGTTTGGAGTTCTCTCTCCGTTGAAATAGGGAAGAATCAACATTCCGGAGGCACCCGGAGCTGCTTTGGATGCAATCTCGTCGAATTTACGTACATCGACGTTGAAGAGCTTGCGGATCTGTTCCATGGCCACTGTACAATTCATTGTACACAAGAGAGGAAGATATCCACCACTTGAAGCCATGAATCCGGCGAGCCGCCCTTGTTCATCACAGATGGGGACATTGCTAAAACCAAATAGAGTTCCACTCGTTCCCATACTCATAACCAGATCACCTTCATGGACACAACCGCAGCCGATGGCTCCCATCATGTTATCTCCGCCTCCAGAGGAGACGACAACTTTTCCGGACAGCCCCAATTGTTCAATGATAGCAGGCCGTACATATCCGGCTATCTCAGTAGGTTCTAGGATTCGAGGTAGCAATGTTTCCAAATCTCGTTCCTCATCAAGAGCCGCCAATACTTCCTTCGACCATTTCTTGTGCCTGACATCGTAATATGCGGTGCCGGAAGCATCACCTCGTTCTGTGACGTAGGTTCCCGTAAGATAGTAATTCAGATAATCATGAGGGAGCAGGATATGTGCGAGTTTTTGGTATTTCTCAGGATTGTTTTCTTTGAGATACAAGACTTTCGATACGGTATATCCGGGGAGAATATAATTACCAATTAGTGAGAAAACTTCGTCTTTCCCACCAAGCTTCTCCGTCAGTTCCTTACATTGTAACGTAGTTGAGGTATCGCACCAAAGTTTCACAGGAACAAGGGTATTTCCCTCCTCATCAAGAGCGACAAAACCGTGTTGTTGGCCTGAAACACCAATACCTTTTATTTGGGTTCTAATTTCTTTGGGAATCTGTTGAAAGCATTTCACTACCGCGTCGACATACCAGGACGCTAGTTGTTCTCGTGTCCCATCGTTTTTTTCAATGATGCTGTGCGCCTCATTGGTCATACAGACAATTCTTTTTATATCCGAGTCATAGCAGATTACTTTCGTACTTTGCGTACCGCAATCGATTCCCGCAGTTATCACTTTTTTATTCCTCCTTCTTGTTTAATCTATCTATGAAACCCGTTTGTAAAAGGACCTCTGATGTTTCATCTTTCGGACAGTTGATACCATCAGTAAGTTTGAGGATCATATTTACTGAAGCTTCAGCGATATCCTTTACTGGCTGAGTAATCACAGAAATAGGATATTTGAGGTAGTTGAACCACTTGTTGTCGTCATAAGAAACGATCTTGATGTTTTCCGGGATCGACAAATCCATTTCCTCAATAGCCTCAACGACCAACCGACACACACCAGAAGTGGCACAGATCAAGCCATCGAGCCTATTTTTTTTGATGAACTGGGTAATCTTCTCTACAGCATCCTTTTGGAAATATGCGATTCTCAATACATGAGGCTCGTTCGCACGATTGCAATTCCTCCAAGCCAATTCATATCCCATCTCACGCTGGTTTACGCTATAGATTTCTACAGGATAACCGATGAAACCGATTGAGGTACACCCGTTATCATGAAGATACTCTGTAGCGAAACTCCCCGATTGTAAGTTGTTGATTCCAAAAAAAATCTTTTTCGCTTTCACCAGTTTCCTGTCTATGCAAACAACGGGAAGCTTTGTCTTTACGAGTCTCGGATTACATTCTTCGGAATTGACAGGAGAAATGATGATGCCAACAATCCGATCATTGTCGAGTAACTTATTGATATTTTGATGCTCAATGTCAAGGTTATCCTGAGAATCGCAGACAATGATCGACAGGCCGACCTCTTCACATCGGTTCTCAATTGATTTGATGACTGAAATTGAATAATCTTCCGTGATATCCGCAACAATCAACCCAAGATACTTCATCTTCTTCGAATGACCCTTTCCCATAGAAAAAGAAAGGGATTCCATTACATTTTCAACATTCTCTCGAGTTTCCTTTTTCACAAACCTTGTGTTGTTGATCACGTGGGACACGGTAGAAATGGAAACGCCAGCGGCTTCTGCAATGTTTTTTAACGTCACATGATTCTTGTCAATCATCATCACCCCTTTATTTAGCGTCCCCATTATACCAGTTATTTTTTCTTTTCAATATTACCGATGTGTTTTTTCGAACGCTTTGTCTTCGAAAGGACATCATAACTCACAGCAAAGGTAATAATTGCGCCTCGAACAATCTGTTGCAAATAGGAATTTACATTTTGCAAATTCATAATATTGTTCAAGAACCCAACGATGAAAGCACCAATCACCGTACCGCCGGCAGTTCCAATACCACCAGAGAAACTCGTTCCGCCGATTACCGAGGAGGTCAAAGCGATGGTTTCATACCCTTGTGCTCCATTGGGTAAACCTGCATTCACACGAGACATGAATAAAACACCTGCTATGCCGACGAAAACGCCATTGATGACAAAAGCCATCATCTTGCTCTTGTTGACATTGATGCCCGACGCATTTGCAGCAGCCTCATTGCCGCCAATCGCATATAGCGTTCTTCCAAAGGCAGTATTCGTAAGTATGTACCAAGTCACAATCAACGTAAGGATCAAGAAAATGACAGGAGTCGGGATAAAGCTCAACACGTATCCTTGGCCGACAGAAACATATCCGCCAATCTGGTAGATGTTTTGTCCGTTGGTATACATGAGAGCGCCACCACGAGCCATCGCCTGCATCGCCAGCGTTGCAATGAACGGCGCCATTTTCAATTTTGTAACCATAAACCCGTTCAGGATGTTGCAAGCAACAGAAATACCAATGGCGATGGCAAAAGCCAAAACCATCGAGTTTGTCATCTTGAAAGCCGCTACGGACAAAACCCCCGCCAAAGACAAAACTGACGCAGATGATAGATCCAGCATACCGCAAATGATGAGAATCGTCTGTCCAAAAGCAAGAATCGTCGTCACAGATATTTGTCTTGATACGTTGGACAGGTTTCTTGCGGACAAGAAATTCTTGTTCATGAACGAAAAAATGATAAACAGAACGACCAGAACCATGAGGATACTATACTTTCTCGAGATAACGCCGAATGTTGACGTTACATTATTTCTTTTATTCATCTTTGCTTTCCTCTTTAACCACATCACACTTCACCTTTGTCGCATACTCCATTATCTTTGCTTGGGAGAAATCCTTTCGTTGTAGTTCTCCTTGAATATTTCCTTCTGCCATCACATAAATTTTGTCGCACATACCGATTAATTCGGGAAGTTCAGAGGAAATCATGATGATAGCCTTCCCTGACTTCACAATCTGCATCATAAGTTTATAAATCTCGAATTTCGCGCCAACATCAATCCCTCTCGTAGGTTCATCCAAAATCAAAACCTTCGGATTGCTGAGAATCCACTTTGCGAGAATCACTTTCTGCTGGTTTCCCCCACTCAGAGCTTCAATTGCCGTCTCACTTGAGGGAGTCTTGATGTTCATTTCTTTCTTTATCTGTTCGACTCGGGTCCTTTCGGAATC
>JBAXYP010000165.1:0-4723 GCA_041670725.1 Sphaerochaetaceae bacterium | reverse complement strand
TTGCCGGTGAGGAATTCGGCATGAAAGGATTGGAATACCATCGGGATGCGGGCACACTGCACCTCAATTGCAGGAAAATCAGGAGCTACTATCTCCCCGCAAAAGACGAAGGAGAGGCGTTACAGGCCCTGAATGGACTATCTTCAAGAAAAATCGATCTTAACGGACAATGGAAATTCGCATATTACAAAGATGAGGACGAACTGACCGCGTATGGTTCCCGACATCCCGCCGACATCCCCGACGGAGAAATGGGAAAAATTCCCGTCCCGTCCTGCTGGCAAATTTACGGATACGGCACCAACGCGTATGTCAACCTGCGTTATCCATTTCCTTGCGACCCGCCGTTTCTTCCGGACGAAGATGCCTGCGGCCTGTACCGACGGACATTTGCGATCAAGGGAAACAGTTTCCGATCGTTTCTCAATTTCGAAGGGGTGGACAGTTGCCTGTACGTCTGGATCAATGGTTCGTTCGTCGGTTACAGCCAAGTCAGCCATTCCACCAGTGAATTTGAGGTCACCTCATTTGTTCATGCAGGGGAAAATCGCATCGATGTCCTTGTGTTCCGCTGGTGTGTCGGTTCGTATCTGGAAGATCAGGACAAACTTCGCATGAGCGGGATATTCCGAGATGTGTACATCCTCCAACGGCCGTTACGATTCATCGAAGATTTTTTCGTCCATACCGAATTGTCCGAAGATTTGAAATCGGCCACACTCTCCGTCGACATACACTGCGACGGTCCAGATATGCCGGTGCGGTACCGGCTCGTCGATGAAAACGACCTCGAAGTGGCGAATGGGGAAACAAAAATCCAATCGGGTCCGCAACAGCGCGCGATCGTATTTTCAATCGGCGATCCCGTTTTGTGGAGCGCAGAAGAACCGCGGCAGTATACGCTTTTCTTGGATACGGAACACGAGAGCATCGCACAAATGGTCGGTTTCCGAAAGATTACGATCCAGGAGGGCGCGGTACTTCTGAACGGGCGCCCCCTCAAGTTTTTCGGAGTGAATCGCCATGACAGCGATCCCCGTACCGGATATGCCATCGACAGGGAACAGGCACTGAAAGATCTTTTGGAAATGAAAGCGATGAACATAAACGCCATTCGGACCAGTCATTATCCGAACGCGCCTTGGTTTCCACAACTCTGTTCTCGGCTTGGGTTTTATCTGGTGGCGGAAGCAGACGTGGAATGTCACGGCGCTTCCATGAAATACGGGAAGGAAGATGACTCGGGATTTTTGCAATTCACCGAGGGACCGTTGTTTCGGGAAGCAATTCTCGATCGTATCCGGCGCAACGTCATCAGGGACAAAAATAATGCGGCGATCGTCGTGTGGTCGTTGGGAAACGAGAGCGGATACGGAAGAAATTTCTCCGATGCGGGACATTGGGCAAAGACATATGATCCGTCTCGGCTTGTTCATTACCAAGGAGCATGGCATGCGGATCCTTCGCGTGAAAACGATTTCACTCCGCTTGATGTGTTCAGCCGCATGTACGCCCCAACAGAATGGGTGGACGGATACTTCTCGACGGGACGATGGGAAAAACCGTTCATGCAATGTGAATTCACCCATGCAATGGGCAACGGCCCGGGAGACATCGAAGAGAACATCTCCCAAATCCTCACTTATCCCGGATATGTGGGAGGATTCGTATGGGAATGGTGCGATCACAGCGTGTACGGGGGAAGGACGCAGGACGGTCGTGCCGTCTATCGATACGGAGGCGATTGGAAAGAAGGGTTGAACGACGGAAACTTTTGCATGGACGGCCTTGTGTTCCCGGATCGGAAGCCGCATACCGGCTTGTTGGAATACAAAAACTGCATTCGTCCGGTTCGTGCTTCCTTGATTGCAGCCGGGCAAGACGGATGCACCCTCCGTTTCGCCAACAACTATGTGTTTCTCGACGCCAGAAGCGTCATGGACATAACCTACGAGATACGACAGGACGGCGCTCCCGTAGGAAGCGGAAGCATCGACATACCGCACATCGCCCCAAACGCCTTTCAAGAAGCATTCGTCCCCTGTTCCCTCCCTAAGGAAGGAATCGTTACCATGGTCATCACCTACACGCTCAATCGTCCAAAACCATGGGCCGAAAAAGGATACGTACTGGGGTTTGACGAAATAACGATCGCATCGGAACGGACGGAACGGGCGCTTTTCTTTATCGGAAGTCTTGCTCCGCCGGACATTAGGGAGAACAGTCGGTACGCGGCGATCTCCTCAACGGATTTCTCCTATACGCTGGATAAGCGCACCGGATTGTTTCGTTCTCTCTCTTACCGCAATGTCCCGTTCCTCGTCCATCCTATGGATTGGAATACGTGGCGCGCTCCGATCGACAACGATCGGAACGTACGTCCGATGTGGGAACAAATCGGGTACGATCGTCCCCTTGTCTCGACACGAGCCATAGCCGTGGAAAAGAATTCCGATATCATTCGCATCGACGAAGATCTCGTCATCGCCGCACAAAGCGTGGCTCCCTTCCTTTCGGTGCATGCACGGTTTTTGATCAACGGGAAAGGGCAGATCGAATGCGCCATCCACGCGCGGCGGGATCCGCATTTTCCCGCCCTCCCCCGTTTCGGGATCCGTTTTTTTCTTCCTCCCGATTTCAACGATTGCACATATCGCGGATACGGTCCTTACGAAAGCTATTGCGATAAGCATCGGAGCAGTACCTACGGATGGTACGACGAACGGGTGGAAAACTTTTACGTTCCCTACCTGAAGCCACAGGAACATGGCTCGCGGTGGAATGTCGATGACTTGCGATTTGCCGGAAAAACGGCGCCTCTCCTTCTGCGCATCGGCACGAACAAGCCCTTCTCGTTCAACGCTTCGGTATACGACGAAGAAGAACTGACGAGGAAAGCCCACGATTACGAACTGGAAAAGAACGGAAGCATCGTGCTGTGCCTCGACGCCAAGATGGGCGGGACGGGATCAGCAAGTTGCGGTCCGGAATTGAAGAAAAATTACCAGGTGGCGGAAGAAACATTGGACTTGTCCTGGATACTGTCGCCCGAGGTTTTGCCGTAAAGGACGAAACTCCGCAAATGATTCCTCGCCGACGTTATAAAATGGCATCCAAAGCGCCAGGAAGGAAGGTACGCCGCGTTTTCTGTACCCGAAATCCGACGCAAGATGCCGGGATACCGACGGAAACGGAACATTCCGACCTCTCCGACGCGCAACGGAAAAACATCAAACAATGATAATGTATGTCAATTTTTTCTTACTTTGCGGATTTCTTTCCGACTTTGATAATAAGGGGAAAAGATTAAGGAGGAACGCATGAAAAAAGCGTTTGTAGCGGCAGCAATCATCGCGCTTTCCTTTGGGTCCCTATTTGCAAACGGAACCCAAGAAAAAGGAAATGCCCAACCGGAAAAAGTTGCTTTGCGTATGTCTTGGTGGGGAGGAGACAGCCGGCATAAAGCGACGCTGGATGCCATTACCGCATATGAGGGAAAACATCCCAACGTCTCCGTGAGCGGAGAATACAGCGGATGGGATGGGTATTACCAAAAACTGGTAACGCAACTTGCCGGAGGAACTGCGGCCGACGTAATGCAGGTGAGTCCGGAATGGCTTGAAGAACTCATGTCAAAAGGAAATGTTTTTGCCGAAGTCGATACGAATGCCGTCGATACGAGCAAATTCGACAAAAGATTGCTCGACGAAGATTGTACGTATGACGGAAAATTGGTGAGCATGCCGAACGGCATTTCCACTCAGTGCATGGTCATTGACCGAGGACTTCTCCAACGCTCGGGAATCGATCCCGACACCGTATGGGACTGGGACAAGATCATCTCCCTGGGCAAGAAAGTCCACGAAAAAGATCCCTCATGCTATTTCAATGCGTCCGACCCCGAAACCTTTCGATATTTCTTCGAATTGTACATGGCGCAAGTGGCGGGCGGAATTGTCGACGACGACAAAAACATCCTGTGCAACAAGGAGCAACTCGTCCGAGCCTTCACGTATTTCAAACAATGGTTTGACCTCGGAATCGTTGAACCGTTTGCACAGACATCCTTGTATTACATGAAATGGGATCAAAACCCGACATGGATCAAGGGAAAGAGCGCCTCTGCATTCTGTTGGACCGCAATCATCGATATGGCGGGGAAACAGAACATGGACGTGACGAGGCTTCCCATTATGGCAAACGCGGTGGATACGGGGGTCCGTATGTTGCCGGCGCAATTGTTCACCGTTAACGCAAATTCGAAGCACAAACAGGAAGCCTTTGCATTCCTGAATTACCTCTATAACGATCCCGATGCCATCTCGACCCTCGGCATCTGCAGAGGTATTCCCGCGAATTCCAATGCACTGGACCAATTGTCTTCCGAAGGAAAAGTCGACCCCGTATACAGCAAAGCCACGAAGATCGGGTTGTCCGTAGTCGGGAAGAAGCGGTCCAACCTGCAACTGAACACGCAAGTCATGCAGGCGATGCAAGACGTTATTGACGAATTCGCATTCGGTAAGTTAACGCCGGAACAGGCCGCCGACAAATTCCTGAACAATCTGCAGAATGTTCTTGCGGAAATCTGATCATCTTACCTTTCCATCGATCGGTCCGGACAAAATGTGTTTCTGGACCGATCGGTATTCTTGGAGTCGTACAATGAAAAACAACAAAACAAAAGGATATGCGGGATATCTGTACATCCTTCCCTGGGTGA
>JBAXYP010000164.1:0-4732 GCA_041670725.1 Sphaerochaetaceae bacterium | reverse complement strand
CTCAATCTTGACGCATTTGAGAAGGCTGGCATCCCTCTTCCGACATACGATTGGACGATTGATGAGTTTGAGAATCTTGTCAAGAAATTCGACGGTGCAAAGAGTGGATGTTATGGATATGCACATGCATTGAACATGACTGCAAGCATCCTGCCTTTCGTGTGGGCTGATGGCGGTAATCTGCTTTCCGATGACCGGCAGACATATACGATGGATAAACCCGAAGCGTACAAACGTGTTCAGGATCTCGCTGATTTGTATCAGCAAGGATATTTGCCCAAAGATTCCATTTCCGCTGATGCTGACATGCTTTCGCGCTGGTTTACGCAAGGAAACCTTGCAATGATGGTTGGCACCGCGCAGCAAATTCTGACAATCCAGAAAGTGGAAGGCGTACGTTTTGAGGCCTATCCGATGCCGGGTGGGAAGATCAAGAACACGACGACGGTGAAGAGCAACGAGATTTGTATGTCCACCACTTCAAAATACAAGGATGCTACATGGAAGTTTATGAGTTTCCTCAGGGGGAATGAAGGGGAACGCCTATACGTCAAAGCCCGTCGAACTCCTCCGACGCTGACCAATGATCCCTCGTTATGGTCATTGTATCTGGATCCAAACAAGTACCCAAAAGACATCGAGAAAGCGACAAAGGCCATTAACGAAAAGTACAGCCATCTGCTTCCGCTTCGTAAGGGATATTCCGAGTTGGATTCCTCGTTGGTTCCCGTCTTGGAAAGCATTATCATCGGAAACACCACGGCGAAAGACGGACTTACAGGTTTTGCCCCGAAAGCTGTGGAGATTATTTCCCGCAACAACAAATAGATGGGGCTGTCTTTCTCCTCCTCAGACGGGAGGAGAAAGCTTCCTTCTTTGCAAGGATGAATAATTCTGTGGGGAGGGACGTGTCAGAACAGAATTCCGTATTGGAGCATAAACATGACTTGTAATCGAACCGTACGAAATGAGAAACGGTTGAAGCCAGAGTATCTTGCCGCCATCTTGTTTCTTTTGCCCAATTTTATCGGGTTTGTCATTTTTACTGTATGGCCATTATTTTATTCGTTGTTTCTGAGTTTCATGAAATGGGGTGTTCTGGACAAACCGACATTCAAAGGTGTGGGAAATTATCATGAATTGTTTACTGACCCAATCTTCTGGGTATGCATGAAGAATACGGCGCTCTATTCTTTTGTAAAAGTACCACTCAACTTGTTCTTCTCCTTGCTACTCGCAATTCTTCTCAATAGGGAAATCCATGGAAGAAATTTTTTCAGGACTATCGCGTTCCTCCCGTCAGTTTGCTCTTCTGTTGCCGTGGGCGTATTTTGGAAGCCGTTATTGGAATCCACACGGAACGGTCTTGTCAACCACATCCTTGGATATGTTGGCATCGGACCAATCCCATTCCTTTCTTCTTCTGTATGGTCGATGCTCTCTGTGATCATGGTTGGGATTTGGAAAGAGATGGGATATTTCATGGTCATTTATCTTGCGGGGTTACAGGGGATTCCACGCACGTATTATGAAGCTGCTTCCATCGATGGGGCCAATGCGCGGACTATGTTCTTCCGTATCACCATCCCGTTGATCGCTCCCACTACGTTTTTTGCGTTCGTTACTTCTTTGATCGGTTCGTTCCAGATTTTTGATCTGACCACCGTCCTTACCGGTGGAGGACCTGCGAACAGTACCAATACTTTGGTCATGTATATCTACCAGAATGGATTCAAGTGGTTCCGAATGGGGTATGCCTCAGCTATCGCCATGATTTTGTTCCTTGTAATTTTTGCGATTACCATGATCCAAAAGCGATTGTCACATAACGGAGAGATGAACTAAATGAGTCATACAAAGAAATTGCAAAGAAACCATCTGTGGATGTACATCCTCCTCGTCATTTTGTTCTTCTATTTTTTCCTCCCGTTCTGGTGGATGATCGTGACGAGCGTCAAACCATTTGATGAAGTATATACCAAACCATATGCATTATATACGAAACATTTTCATTGGCGGAATTATCCAGACGTATTGCAATCGCTTCCTTTCATGCAGTATCTCTGGAATACCATCAAAGTCACCACTGGGGTTTGCATCGGGACGATGATCACCTCTTCCTTAGCTGCGTATGCGTTCGCCCGGTTACGCTTTCCTGGTCGCAACAAACTTTTCTTCGTCTATCTCGCAACCTTGATGGTACCACGCCAAGTGGTCTTGATCCCAAATTTCCTGTTGTTCAAGAATCTTGGACTTCTGGACAACCCCTGGTCCCTTATTTTGTCAGGGGTTTTCACCGCCTATGGGACGTTCCTGCTCCGGCAATTCTTTTTGAGTATTCCAAAAGAACTTGAGGAAGCGGCCGTTATCGACGGATACGGTTACTGGAATCGGTTCCTGCACATCATTCTGCCTTTGGCAAAACCAGCCCTGACAACATTGTTCATCCTTACGTTGCTTTCGTCGTGGAACGAGTATCTCAACGCTTTGGTGTTTCTGCAAAGCGAGGGGCAACGGACGTTGACGCTCGGATTGGCTTTGCTCAGAGGTGATTTCGATGTAAAATGGAACCAAGTGATGGCCGCGACGCTGTTCAGCATTGCACCAATTGTCGTGGTGTATCTTTCCGCGCAACGCTATTTCGTGGAAGGAATCGCGATATCCGGTCTGAAGGGGTGAGCCGTGTGCGTTTGATGCTGGTGGAAGATGAACCAAGGGCATTGTCTCGGTATGAACACTACCTACAGGAATACAAGGGTGATTTTGAAATCGTTGCGGAAGCAATGACGTATCAAGATGCCGAGGCGAAATTCCCAGAGGCGAAACCTGACGCGATTTTTACCGATATCATCATTCCCGGAGGAAACGGTCTCCAGTTTCTCGTACATGTTCGGTCTCAGGGATGGGCTGGATTGTTTGTCGTCATCAGTGGGTATGATAATTTTTGTTATGCGCAGAAAGCCATCAAACTCGGAGCGTTTGATTATCTGCTCAAACCAATCTTCAAGAACGATTTCTTTGCTATGTTGGATAACGTCAAGAACCGTCTTGCCGGTATTCGTATCGTTGATGATGCATATTATAAAGATACTTATCCGTTATTCCTCCGCAAGGCGATGCAGTATGTCGAACACAACTACATGAGAACGGTATTGCTGACTGATGTTGCGGAGGCTTCAGGTGTTTCTCCTGCGTATCTTTCGGCGACTTTCACCAAATTGGTGGGAATAACGTTTGTTGACTATGTGAAGTACTATCGTATCGCGGTTGCCGCCGCGTTCCTTGAGAAAAATCCTTGTGACGTTTCTCTTGATGATCTTGCAGAGAAAGTCGGCTTTTGCGACGCTTCGTATCTCACCCATTGTTTCAAAGAGATTCGAGGGGTTACCCCTCGCAAATACCAATCCGAAATGAGGGGATCCTCATGAATAAAAAAACGGAACAGGAGTTTCTTTGTATCACGAAAATAGCGTGGATACGTAAGTCCGGACTTGTACTCATCGTATTGTTGCTCGTTACGTTTTCCGTAGCGTTTTATACGGGCAACATGATGAACAAGGGTATGACGAATGACGTGTTACAGTTCTTGTCTCGATATACGCAGAGCTTCTCCACTCAGATCACCGCACCGATTGAAAAAGTGAGTAACCAGGTATTTTCCCTTGTCAGTATGCTTGACGACGAAAATGCTTCCCAAGTGGAAGAAGAATTGCGTTTTATTGTGAGAAACAATACGGGAAAAGTTCGGGATATCTCCATTTTTTCTCCCGTTACGACGACATCTGAGCTGTATCGGGAAGTTACTCCGTACGGAGAATCAATAGTCTCACTGTCAAGTACGAAATGGAGTTCTTATCTGACAGAGTTTCGTGACCAAAACTTTTCTTATGCGGGATCTTTCGTATATTGGCTTCTTCCCTCGTTTCGTGACAGTTTGAATTCGTTCACCATTTTACCAGCGATGTTTTCCATTAAAGATGCGAACGGTATACCGAAAGTTGTGTTCATCGAGTTTAATTTAACGCGCATCCTCTTAAGTTTGACCGATAATCTTGAGGTACCTTTCTCAGGAAAGACCACACGATTCGAAGTCAATGTATATGACAAGGAACATCGATTGTTGGAAACCTCGCGGAACTTACGAAAATTCGAGCAACCCCTATTTGAAGTCGAGCGTGACCTTAGCCGGTTCACCTCGTTTAACAGGGAACTTGGACTGTTCTACCAGAATGAAGGAAATCGTTTGACGATGCTCTCGAGCAATGCGGAACTCGGTTTGATTACGACGGTCAGCGTTCCCGATGCGTTTATTACGAACCGTTCGAATAAAATGGTATTCTTCATCCTTTTCATCGGCTTCCTTTGTCTGGTTGGGTTGGTTTGGGTTATCCGATTCACGTTCCGTGTTTTCAACGATTACCAGACGTACGAACGGGAAGAAAACCTTACAAAATTCGAAGCGTTGCAAAGCAAAATGAATCCTCATTTCCTCTTTAATACGCTTGACAGTCTAGCTTATTCCGTCGAGGAGGGAGAAAAAGAAAGTTCTCTGAAATGCATCAAGAACCTTTCTTATATTCTCCATTTTGACTTGAGGGAACGGGAGAATATCATCCCATTGTCGGAACAGATAAAATATGTACGCAGTTATGTGAATTTGCAGGAAATTCGTTATCGAGACATGTTCGATTTCCATATGGACGTTGATGTCGGATCGTATGGGATCGATGAT
>JBAXYP010000163.1:0-4749 GCA_041670725.1 Sphaerochaetaceae bacterium | reverse complement strand
TCTTTTTGTGAAAACAGTTTTCTTCATGCTTGACAGAAAGTTGCGTTTTCCTTATAGTAGTCGAGTGCGTCTAGGGGGTAGTAGTCCCTTTATGCGCGTAGGGCCAAACCGATTATTGCTGGCGCAATGATAAGGTGGTTCCAGAATGAGAAGTTTTTTTCAAAAACTTTGCTATGTCGGCCGGATCGCTTCTGCGGTGCTCGTCGACCTCTGGATCCTCTTATTATACAGCTACCCACGATCAGTATGTCCCCAAGACAGGTAAAGGCCTTGCCTTTATGGTAACTTATATGATTTGCGGCGAATACAAGGAATAATCGCCACAAGGAGGAAACGATGGCAAAAGAAAAATTTGTGAGGAACAAACCGCACGTAAATGTCGGGACCATTGGACACATCGACCATGGCAAAACAACCCTCACCTCCGCAATTACCTTGCATTGCGCAAGGCTGTACGGTGACAAGGCGCTGGACTACGACCAGATTGATAATGCACCAGAGGAAAAAGCTCGTGGTATCACGATCAGCACAAGGCACGTTGAGTATCAGACCAAAAACCGTCATTACGCGCACGTTGACTGCCCGGGACACGCCGATTACATCAAGAACATGATTACCGGTGCCGCCCAGATGGACTGCGCTATTGTGGTTGTTGCTGCGACGGATGGACCGATGCCGCAGACTCGTGAGCATATTTTGCTTGCCCACCAGGTCGGCGTTCCGTGCATCATCGTCTTTATCAACAAGTGTGATCTTGTCGATGATCCTGAGTTGATCGACCTCGTCGAAGAGGATATGAGAGATCTGCTTACGAAGAACGGATATGATGGGGCGAATTGCCCTGTGATCCGCGGTTCCGCGTTCCAGGCCATGACGCACCCGGATGATCCCGAAAAGACCAAGTGCATCGAGGATCTGCTGGACGCAATGGATACTTACATCCCGCTTCCTGTCCGTGATATGGATAAACCGTTCCTGATGCCGATCGAGGACATTTTCACCATCAGCGGTCGTGGTACTGTTGTTACCGGCCGTGTCGAGCGTGGAACTGTCAAGATCAATGATCCTGTCGAAATCGTCGGGATCAAGGACACCAAAGCTTCCGTTGTTACGGGTGTCGAGATGTTCAACAAAACGTTGGATGTCGGCGAGGCCGGCGATAACATCGGAACCTTGCTCCGCGGCGTTGACAAGAAGGATGTTGTCCGCGGGCAGGTTTTGGCGAAGCCGGGTTCCATTCAGCCGCATTCCAAATTCACTGGCGCGCTGTATGTCCTGAGCTCCGACGAAGGTGGAAGGCATTCGCCGTTCTTCACTGGCTACCGCCCGCAGTTCTACTTCCGCACCACGGATATCACCGGTACGGTTGAATTGCCCGAGGGTGTCCAGATGGTAAAGCCGGGCGATCACTGCTCGATCAATGTTGAGTTGATCCACCACATCGCTATGGACAAAGGTCTCCGCTTTGCAATTCGTGAAGGCGGTAAGACCGTTGCTTCCGGCCAGGTCACCGATATTCAGGACTGATACCTGATCATGGAATGCCTTGCCGGCATTCAAAATGCTGGCAAGGCCCGTTTTTTGGAGGAATAATGGCTAAAGAAAGAATCCGGGTAAGGCTGAGAGGCTTTGATGTAGAGCTCGTTGAACAGAGCGCCAAAGCGATCGTCGATACCGTTGTGAAGGCCGGTGCTACTGTTTCCGGACCTGTCCCGCTCCCGACTCGTATCAATAAGTATACAGTCCTCAGATCGCCTTTTGTTAACAAGAAATCTCGTGAGCAGTTCGAGATGAGAACCCACAAGAGGTTGATTGACATTTTGGATCCCACATCAAAAGTCATGGATGCCCTCATGAAACTTGAGCTCCCTGCCGGTGTTGATGTCGAGATTAAACAGTAAGAGTTGAGGTAAGAAATGTTAGGGCTTATCGGCAAAAAAGTTGGAATGACCCAGGTGTTTGACGCGCAAGGCAGGCTCACACCTGTAACGGTTATAAAGATTGAGGGCAACGTGGTTGTGGCTGAACGCACCGATGCGAAAAACGGTTACAAAGCTGCGGTCCTCGGTTCCATTGACAAAAAGAAAAGTACTGTCACCAAGCCGTATGCCGGCCAGTTCAAGGATATTTGCGAACCGAAGCGTGTTCTTGCTGAGTTTCGTGATTATGACAAGGACGTGAAGGTCGGTGAGGTTCTTGGTGTGGATGTTTTCAAAGACACGACATATGTTGATGTGTCTGGAACTTCGAAAGGAAAAGGGTTCGCGGGTGCCATCAGGCGCTACGGATTCAGTGGCGGCCGTGATACGCATGGTTCAAAGTTCCATCGTGACCTCGGTGGTACGGCTATGTCGTCTACGCCAGCGCGCACGTTCAAAGGTCATAGAATGGCCGGACACATGGGTGTTGATGCGGTTACGGTGCAGAACCTGAAAGTCGTCAGGATTGACGAGGATTTGCAGGTTCTCATGGTGAAGGGAGCGATCCCTGGTCCCGCCCATAGCGTCGTCATCGTGAAAAAAGCGATTAAGAAGTAGGGGCGAGAGATATGGAAGCGAAAGTTTTTTCTACTGATGGAAAGGAAGTCAGAAACATCGAGCTGAACGATGAGGTGTTCGACCACAAAGTCAGCGACGGGTGCATCTACTACGCCATCAATAACGAGCTTGCGAACCGCCGTGTGGGTACTGCATGCACAAAGACAAGGGCTGAAGTCAACTACAGTAACACGAAGCCATACAAACAGAAAGGAACCGGCAACGCTCGTCAGGGTGACAAGAAGTCTCCGATTTTGGTGGGAGGCGGGACGATTTTCGGACCGAGACCCCGTGAGTATGGTTGGGTCCTTCCCAAGAAGATGAAGCGGTTGGCGATGAAGAGTCTCCTTACGCTTGGGGTGAAGGAGGATCGTTTGGTGGTCGTTGAGGATTTCACTGCCGCCAATGGCAAGACCAAGGAATTGATTCCCATTCTGAAGGCGTTCAATCCGGATGAGACCCGTACGGTCATCGTCCTGAAGGGCAACGATGCGATGCTTCGCCGCGCAGCGCGGAACATTCCGCATGTGCATGTGCTTGCATATGATAAACTCAGCGCCCACGAACTTCTGTATGGCCGAAAGATTCTTGTTCTTGAGACAGCCGCAAAGAACCTGAACGATTTTTACGGTGAAACCAAAGAGGCCGCGAAATGAGAGCTGACCAAATTATTATTGCACCCGTTCTGAGCGAGAAAAGCAATCTTGCTCGTGAAGGGGAAACGAAGAAGTACACGTTCAAGGTGCACATGGATGCGAACAAGATGGAGATCAAAGAAGCCGTCAAGACGCTGTTCAACGTGACGCCGGTGAAGTGCAACACGATGATTGTGAAAGGAAAGCCTAAATTTACCAGAGGAAAGGCGGGGTTTGTCCTCGGAACCACTGGTGACTGGAAAAAGGCTGTCGTGACCCTGGCCAAGGGTGAGAGCATCCAGGCCATCGAAGGCGTATGAGGAGAGAGGTAGAATATGGCTCTTAAAAGTTACAAGCCGAATACTCCAGGCCTTCGCCAAAGGACCACTTTGGTCTTCGACGAGTTGACCACTGACAAACCAGAGAAGTCCCTCACCAGGTACCTTCATAGGTCTGCTGGACGTGACACATTTGGCCGTATTAGTGTCCGCCGCCGTGGCGCAGGTTGCAAACGGAGATATCGAGTCATCGATTTCAAGCGCGACAAGTATGGTGTTCCCGGAACGGTGAAGACTATTGAGTATGATCCGAACAGGACGGTAAATATCGCTCTGATTTTCTACGCGGACGGGGAGAAGCGGTACATCATTGCTCCGCAGAACCTCAAGGTCGGGCAGAAGATCGTAAGCGGACCCGATGCACCGCTTGTCACCGGAAATGCGTTGCCGTTGAAGAATATTCCGCTTGGGTTGATCGTTCATAATGTCGAACTGACGAAAGGTCGTGGCGGCCAATTGGTTCGCGCAGCCGGACTTGGTGCTACCGTGGTTGCCAAGGAAGGGGACTATGTGACGCTTCGCCTTCCTTCCGGCGAAATGCGGATGGTGTTTGATGAATGTTATGCGACCATCGGTACGCTGGGAAATCTTGACCACATGAACACGAATCGCGGGAAGGCCGGTGTTACCCGACACTTGGGTATCAGGCCGTCGGTGAGAGGTACTGCGATGAACCCAGTCGATCACCCGCATGGTGGTGGAGAGGGCAAGACTCATACGGGACGAATCCCTGTGACTCCGTGGGGCAAGTTGACAAGGGTGGCAAGACCCGTTCGTTGAAGAAACCGTCGAACGCTTTCATCGTCAAGAAGAGGAAATAGGAGTTTATCGTGGCTAGATCAATCAAAAAAGGACCCTTTGTAGAGAGAAAGCTTTACAAGAGGATTCAAGAGTCAAGCAAGACGAATCAGAAGTCGATGATCAAGACGTACTCCCGGGCCTCGACGATCATCCCTGAGATGGTGGGGTTCACGATTTCCGTGTACAACGGGAAAACGTGGATTCCTGTGTATGTGACCGAGAACTTGGTCGGGCACAAACTCGGTGAGTTTGCCCCAACCAGGATTTTCCGCGGCCACTCATTGAACGCCGATAAGGCCGTGCCGGCTTCAAAGTGAGGGGTAGAACGATGCAAGAGAAAAAAGGATACACCGCTACGGCAAAATATCTTCTGGTCTCTCCGTCCAAAATCCGCCCTGTCGCTGATTTGGTACGGAGAAAGCCTTATCCTGAAGCCGT
>JBAXYP010000162.1:0-4765 GCA_041670725.1 Sphaerochaetaceae bacterium | reverse complement strand
CTCGTACAGGGAATGACCGATCGACTTCATCACCGCCCCGTACATCTGGCAGAGCGCCAGTTCCGGATTGATCGGAGTACCGCAATCCTGTATCGCATAGAACTTCATCACTTTCACTTCCCCGGTCTTGACGTTCACCGCAACCTGGGCGAAATGGGCCCCGTATGGCACGGCGCTCGCGTTGGTGGCGAAACCGGCGTGCCCGACCAGCTGTCCGTGCCCGGTACCGGAAAGCGTATCATGACTGAGTTTTCCGTAGGAAAGACTCTTGTCCGTCTTGGTGCTGTACACCTCGCCGGGTTCCCTGGTGATCAAATCCTCGACGCTCTCGCCCATCTGATAGGCGGCTTCCTTCAGTACGGCCTCCTTCAGGCTCTTTGCGGCGAGCAGAGAAGCGTTGCCGCTGAAAAACGTACCGCTGGAAGCGTAGGCTCCGGTGTCGAATACGCAACTGTCCGTATCCCCGCTGGTCACCGTGACACGATCGAGCGGCACGCAGAACACCTCGCTCACCATCTTTGCGGAGATAGTGTCCAGCCCGGTGCCCAAGTCAGCGCCGCCGCTGAAAATCTCGAATGTCCCATCAGTGAGCAATTTCGCCCATGCATTGGCCTGATCGAGCCCCGGAAGTCCGGACCCCTGCTGGATCATGGCGAATCCCTTGCCGATCTTCCAGTCTGGATCGGGGGAGACTTCCCTCCGTCCCCAGCCGATCATCTTGTGTCCCGTCTCCAGGGCTTTCCCCAGTCCGCAGGATCCTACCGGAACGACATTGCCTTCGCGCCCCTCGCCCAGTCCCTTGAGAATCTCCAGCATATAGCCGGTCTCCACCTTGTTCTTGTACGCCATCTCGTAGTAGTCGACGCCAAGTTTGTCGGCGAGCTCCGCCATGCATGTCATCAGGCCGTATGTCCCTTTCGGGGAGCCATACCCCTGGTATGCTCCGGTCGGAGGAATATCGGTGTAATAGGTGGTGACATCAAACTTCATGTTGTCCACTTTCAAAAGAGGCAATGTCTTGGAACAGGCGTTCATCGGCACGGTGAGGCAGTGGTTGCCGTACGGACCGGTGTTTGCCCTGACGTCCATCCACACGGCCGTGATGGTGCCGTCTTTCTTTGCACCCATCTTGACGGTCACCCGCATCGGGTGCCGTGTACTGCTGTTGGTGAATTCCTGTTCCCTGGTGTGCCGATAGAAAATCGGTTTGCCGGTGATGTAGGTGCAATATCCAACCAGATCCTCGATCAAGATATCCTGCTTCGAGCCATAGCCGCCACCGACATGTTCCTTGATGATCCGGATTTTGTTCTCAGGAAGCCCGGTCACCCACGAGACGATTCTCCTGACATGCCAAGGCACCTGAGTGGAGTCGTGAATCTCCAGCCTCCCGTTGTTGATCAACGCATAACAGGTATGCGGTTCCAGCGGCGTGCACTGGACCTGACTGGTCTGATAGGTCCGCTCGATGACCATGTCCGCCTCGCGAAACCCTTTCTGTACATCGCCGATCGCCCCATGAGCCTGACTGGCGATATTGTGGCGGATGTCCCCGTGAAGCGGGAACTGATAAACGACTTTCCCGTCCCGCTTCTCATATTGCTTGTTGTACTCGTCCAGATCGGCCGGTGCGCCGCTGCGATACTCCACCAGTCCGTTGTGGACCAACGGAGCGCCTGGGGCCATGGCCTCTTCTACGGTGAACACCGGTTTGAGCACCTCGTAGTCGATCTTGATCAGCTTCGCGGCGCTCTTTGCGTGCTCCATCGTATCGGCGACGATGGCGGCCACGCGGTCCCCCACGAACCTGACATGCCAGTTCAGCAATCTCCGGTCATGAGGACTCGGTTCAGGATTTCCCTGTCCGGCCTGCATGTAAAACACATCCGGACAGTTCGCAGCGGTGACGATCTTCACCACTCCCGGAGCTTTCTCCGCTTTGCTGACGTCGATACCGTTGATGAACGCCGAGGCATACGGACTGCCCAGCACGTACAGACTGTACGGTTTGTCTCCGCTGATTCGGTCCTAGACGAAACTCCGCTCTCCCGAGACGAGTTGAGGTCCATCGACCTTGCCCATCGGCTTGCCGACGTAATGAAGGTTCTCACGGAAAGACGGGGCGGTCGGTTCGGTATACCGTCCATGATCCCGCATTTCCGCGGCGAGCCGTACGGCAAGATAGTACCGTTCATAACCGGCATCCCGGATGAAAATTCCGCTGAGAACTTGCTTCACTTCGTCTTTCGTCGGATGGGGAGTGTGTTCCAACAGCCACGTGAGAAGCAATGCGGCTTCGGGCGCGTTGTAGGCACTCTGGACGACGCCTGCGTCGATCATCGCCTGTTGGACGATCGACAAGTGCCGGGAGTCACCCAACCCGTCAGGAGTCCGAATCTCCTTTCCATCAGCCTGAACGGCCATCATCAGGTTCGCATAGACGGGCATGTCATCGACGATGACGGTATCGCTTCCCGCGAAGCCCTCCCCGTTGTCGCTATCGCGCACACAGAAATGCCCCAGATCCACCAGCATTTCCCTGAGGCTCTCCCCCGGCTTCACCACGACCGGTTGCCGTGTCCCGTTGATTGTACAGGTGATGCGGCTCATACTTCCTCCTTGTGAAACGCCTCGTACATCTCCCAGAAGGCCTCCTCGGTGATGTACCGTTTGTACGCTCCGCCTCCCGTCACGTCGTCGATGGCAGTAATTTCCTTCTGGAGCGTGGCGTGGAACGCATCGCGTCTGACATGATCCTGTTGCTCGATGAGGTTTTCCGTCTCCTTGAACCGGATCAATCCCGTCCCTTTGATGGCGGCATACATTCTCGAATGGGAAACCATGCCTTTCCCCCCGCATTCGCAACCAAACGCGCAAGTGACAGCGCTGTGGCTCTCGATCGTCCGTGAAAAGCGCCGTGAGGCGACGAAACGGTGGAAATTGGGAACGACCACTTCAAGGATCAAACTTTCCTTGTATTGGTCGAAATGAGCGTGGTATTCCCGTAAGGGAAGATTTTCCTCGCTGTACGACCCGTCCTCTGCCAACTGAGCCGTTTCCAAACGGGCACGAAGGGCAAGCAACGTGCAGACGATGTAGGAATCATCGGAACACATGGCGACGTTTCCGCCGATGGTCGCCATATTCCGTTTGGTAAACGACCCCATGAAGGAAAGGGCTGTCTTCAGGACATCCGGTACGAATTCGCTCTCCAATGCTTTCTGGAACGTTACCATCGCACCGATGTGCACCCCGTGCTCATCCTTGGATATTCCATCCAAGCCCAAAGCCTGAAGGCCGATGGCGCTTTTGCCCTTCACCGTTGATCCAAGCCGGTTGATTTCCGTGCCGCCTGCATAATAGACGCTTCCCGTCTTGGCACGATGCAGATTCAACGCTTCCGAGATGGTTTGTGGTGCGATGAACTGATGCAACATCCTTTCCTCCTCCGATATCTCAAAACGCCATGCACAATTTTGAAAAACCGGCAACGCGCCCTAGGTCACAGTCTTTCGCCTGCATCGGAATCACGCGACCGGTCCTGCAATCCAAGAATCATTTCACCCCTTTCTCGATCATGTAAGGAAGCATCGCATAGAACGCGCTGGAGATCTCAAGGTCTTTCACCCTTGTAATCTCATTCGGAGCGTGCGCCTGCGCTTCATCTCCCGGGCCGAACCCGATCGCAGGGATATGATGCCGACCGGTGGTCGCCACCAGATTGGTGGAGAAGGTCCATTTGTCAACAACCGGCTCTGCGCCGAAGAGCTCCTGGTAATCCTTCACCGCCGCCTTTACCAGCGGATGATCCCGATCAATCTTCCACGTCGGGAAGTACAATTCCTGAGAATACGGCGTCTTCGTCCAGCCGATCTTCTCGTAATTGGGCATCTCAACGACGATCTGGTCTTCGGAATCACCGGTCGCCTTGCTGACGTATTCCCTCACCTGTTTCAGGGCGAAATCGGCATCTTCGCCCCAAGTGAGTCTGCGATCGCAGTAAATCATCGCATAGTCGGCGACCGCACACTGGCTCGGCCCTTTGACGTCCATCTGGCTGACACAAATCGTTCCTTTGCCGAGGAAGTTCTCCGCATCAGGCTTCAGGTCCTTGTTCAGCTGTTCTATGGCGAGCGCGGCCTTCGCGGCTTTGTATGCGGCATTGACGCCCCGTTCCGGCGCACTTCCGTGACAGGAAACTCCACGAAGAATGATCCTGATCTCCATGCGACCGCGATGACCGCGGTAGATTCTGCAGGAGGTGGGTTCGGTCGAACAAATGAAGTCCGGTTTGAACCCTTCCTTTTCGATCATGTACTTCCAGCACATTCCGTCGCAGTCTTCTTCCATGACGGTAAACGTGAAATAAATGGAATACTCTCCGCCATAGCCCAGTTCCTTCAAGATGCGTCCCGCGGTGATCATCGCCGCCGCACCACCCTTCTGATCGCTGGAACCGCGACCCCAGACCTTCCCGTCCTTCACCGCTCCGCTAAACGGCTCGAACGTCCAGTTTTTCAAATTCCCCACTTCGACCGTATCGATATGGGCATCAAACGCCAGTTTCTTCGGACCGTTGCCGATTCTGGCGATGACACTGCCGAGCCCATCGATCTTCACCTCATCGAACCCGGCTTCCTGACAGAGTTTGACGATCAGGCGGCATACATTCTCCTCTTGGGAGCTGTAGCTCTTGGTCTGCACCAGTTTACCAAGATTCTGTGCGGTATAGTCACGGTATTTTGCGGCCAGCGCCAGAATCTGT
>JBAXYP010000161.1:0-4869 GCA_041670725.1 Sphaerochaetaceae bacterium | reverse complement strand
TCGGACGAACAAGTGATCTTGGATTACGGATCCTCCATCATGCCGATCATCGCCGTAATCGTCATCCTGCAGATCGCCCAGGTGATCTTCTCCGGTTGCCTCCGTGGAGCGGGGGATACCAAGGCGGTCGCGTTGATCAGCCTGATATCCGTAACATTCATTCGGCCGTTCTCCGGGTGGTTGTTCGTCTATCCCCTTCAGGCGGGACTCGTCGGAGCGTGGTTCGGGATTCTGGTCGATCAGTTCATGCGGTTCATCCTGACGTTTACACGATACCGCAGTGGCAAATGGCTGGATATTGTCCTGTAGTCATTGGGGGCGTTTCTTGAGAATGAAACTGCTTTTGTCGCAGTACAGGACCCCTTCCTTCGCAAGGTTCGAGAGCGTAGCGGACAATGCGCTGCGGTCAACGCAGAGATAGTCCGCAAGTTGCTGCCGGTTGAATGGAACCTCGAACGATATTGATTTTCGCTCGACCGATTCCCTTTCCAGGTAGGAAATCACCCGCTTTCGGATCGTCCGGGGAGAGATATCCTTGATTTTTTCTGTGAGTGCCAGGTTCTTTGCCGCCATAATGGATAAAAGGTTGGAAATGAGTTTCGTATGGTACGCACACGCCTTGCCGCATGGGGTGAGTATTTTTCCCACTGAAAGAAACGAGATGAAACAATCCGTTCCTGCGACGACGTCGACACCCAGCGGTTTCCCGGCGCAGGCGTATGCTTCTCCGAACATTTCTCCCGCCTCCGCTTCCCCGATGATTTCTTCATGGTCCCACATATCATGGGTTTTGATATACACCATTCCTTCTCTGATATTGGCGATCTCTCTGACCGGTTTTCCGTTGTGCCAGATCGTTTGGCCTTTTTTGTACCGTTTTTCCGTGGCTCCGAGACATGCGTACATGCTTTGGATTTCTTCATCAAGGATTCCCTGAAACAGATTCATGGTTCCTTCTCCTTTAGTGCGCTGAGGCGTCGTTGGGTACGGATTACGATCGCTTTGGAGCGGTAAGCCGAGATGATTTCGCCATAATGCCGCCTGTGTTTTCCGTTTCGTCCTTTCCACAATACCCAGAAAAGAAACGGGGCATCGAGTTTTTCCACACAACCCTTTCCTACGTCTTCACGGCTTTTTCCGCGATAGCGTCGGAATCGTCGTATTGCGCGCCCAAGACAAGCGAGACGGGGAAAAAGCAAAACGTAAATTCGATCGGCGGCATTCAGTCGTTGCCGGTAGCAGAGGTTACGATAGTTCCCGTCTATCACCCATTGTTCGTTGGTTGCGAGGAATCGAGAGACAATACCGTTTGCTTTTTCTTCGCTTCGTTCCTTCCAGTCGGGAAGGAAATGAACGGCATCGAGGTGGAGTACCGGGATGCCGTATCGTTTTCCGAGGTGTTCGGCGAGCGTTGATTTCCCGCTGCAACTGTAACCGATGATGGCGATGCGCATGTTCCCAGTATCATGAAAAGGTCACGAAGCGTCAAATGAAACGCAGGGGGACTATCCGCTAATTTGTTGTATTTACAATAGACTTCCTTTCATCGCTGTTGTATGGTAGAAATGGAGAAGGAAATGGAACCGGCCATGAGGCCGACTGGATATGGTCTATGCGTATCGTATGTTCCATAAACGGGTTGTTGCGGAGAGAGCGGCATTGGGAAGATTCATCCCGTGACGTATGGTGACGGTCACCATCGACGGGTAGAGGAGGACAATATGAAATATCATGTAAACGAGTCGTGCATCGGATGTGGCTTGTGCGAAGGCACCTGCCCGGAAGTCTTTTCTCTGAACAACGAAGGGAAGGCGGTCGCCAAAGATATCGATACGGACGATCCTCAAGCCATGCAGGCGTTGGAAGGATGTCCCGTCGGAGCCATTGAGGAGGTGAAATGATTAAGAACATTCCGTTTTCCAAGGTGATATCCCTGAAAGAACAAGTTTCGGCTCAGGAAGGACAGGTGGTGTCGAAAACCCTCGCCCAAGACGAAGCGCTCAGCATTACGTTGTTTGCCTTCTCAAAAGGGGAGGAGATCAGCACGCATCAAAGTCTTGGAGATGCATTGGTGGTCGTTTTGGAGGGGAAAGGACGGTTCACTGTTGGGAACGTGCCTTATGAAGTGAACGCAGGGGAGACCATCGTCATGCCGGCGAACGTTCCTCATGCGGTATATGCGGTGGAGAATTTCAAGATGATGCTCACCGTAGTGAAGGAGACGATATGAACGAGATGTTTTGTTTCCAGTGCGAGCAGACCGCGATGTGCAAGGGATGCACCGGGCGTGCCGGGGTATGCGGAAAACCGGCCGAAGTAGCCAACCTGCAGGATAAATTGCTCGGCGCCTTGATCGGGATCGCAGGGGACAGGGATGCGGACGAGCTGATCCTTGCTTCGCTGTTCGCCACCATCACCAATGTCGATTTCGACGGGAAGAAAATTCAGGAGTTGATCGATCGGGTCCATCGATTCGGACACAACGATTACGACATGCATGACATATGGGGAGCCGATGAAGACATCAGGAGCATGAAATCCCTTATTCTGTTTGGCATCAAGGGGATGGCCGCCTATGCATACCATGCATTGATGCTGGGATACGCCGACGAGGATGTCATGAAGTATTTCCATGAGGCGCTGTATGCACTGGGGAGTTCGTGGACGGGAGAGCGGCTTCTGCCGTTGGTCTTGAAGACGGGGGAGATCAACCTGAAGTGCATGTCGCTTCTGGATAAAGCGAATACCTCGACATACGGGGATCCGGTGCCGGTACTTGTACCGCTTTCAGTTGAGAAAGGGCCGTTCATTGTGATTTCCGGTCATGATCTGAAGGATCTGCAACTGTTGCTTGAACAGACGGACGGCAAAGGCATCAACGTGTATACCCACGGGGAGATGCTTCCCGCCCACGGATATCCGTCGCTTAAAAAGCATCTCCAGCTCAAAGGGAATTTCGGCGCCGCATGGCAAAACCAACAGAAAGAATTCGACGGGATTCCCGCTCCGATACTCTTCACCACCAACTGCCTGATGCCGCCCCGCCAAAGTTACGCCGATCGTGTGTTCACCACCGAAGTGGTGGAGTATCCGTCTCTTGTCCATATCGATGAGAGGAAGGACTTCACTCCGGTCATCAAGAAGGCACTGGAGCTCGGAGGTTATTCTGAAAATCGGAAAATGACCGGTATCAATGGTGGAGATACGGTGACGACCGGATTCGGCAGGGCGGCGGTGCTTTCCCATGCCGGAGAAATCGTTAAACTCGTCAAAGAAGGGAAAATCTCCCATTTCTTCCTTGTCGGTGGATGCGACGGAGCGAAGCCGGGGAGAAACTATTACACCGACTTCGTCAAGGAAACGCCGAAGAATACGATCATTCTGACCCTTGCCTGTGGGAAATATCGTTTCAATGATTTGGATCTCGGAATGATTGGGGGACTTCCGCGCCTTATGGATATGGGGCAGTGCAACGATGCGTATGGGGCCATCCAGGTGGCGTTGGCTCTCGCCGATGCGTTTGGGTGCGGCGTAAACGAACTTCCTCTTTCATTCGTCCTGTCGTGGTACGAGCAGAAGGCTGTCTGTATCCTTCTGACGTTGTTGCATCTCGGGGTCAAGAACATTGTCCTCGGACCGACGCTTCCCGCTTTCGTTTCCCCGGGAGTGCTTGATTTTCTGGTAAGTCAGTACGGTATCGCGCCGGTGACCAATCCGAAGGACGATCTGGCACGACTGTTGCGTAAATGACGCATAGCCTCTTATACTTGCCATAGGGGGAAAATATGGTAAGTACATTGCGTATTGCCGCGCTTTTCTGCAGTGCCATCGTGGCTTTCGGTTTGCCGGTGGCATTGCTTGTATGGTGGCACGGGAAAACCAAAGCGACATATTTTGACGCATTGGTGGGAGCGCTGATATTCTTGGTTTTCGCGATGGTGCTGGAACAGATTCTTCATTCGTTCGTGTTGAAGACCTCCATTGTCTCGAAGCCGTGGGCGTTCGTCCTGTATGGTTCTTTTGCGGCGGGTGTGTTTGAGGAGACGGGCCGATATGTGGGCTTTCGTTTCTTTATGAAGAAGAAGCAGGCGAAAGAAGACGCCATCATGTACGGTATCGGCCACGGAGGTATGGAATCGATCCTCATTGCCGGAGTGTCTTTGGTGGTAAGCATCATAGCGGTGCTGGCGGCCAATGCCGGTCATACGGACAATCAGACGTTCGCGCAGACTGCGCGGGTGGTCGCGCAAAGTCCGATTTCCACGCTTTTCGCCAGCGGAGTGGAACGAGCGGTTGCCATTTGTCTACATATCGCGCTCAGCGTGTTGGTATTCCTTTCGGTCAAGCGTGCGGGATTGTGGTGGATGTACCCTCTCGCGATTTTGTTTCATGCGGGAGTGGACAGTATCGCAATGTTGTATCGCTATCACATTCTCAAGGTGGGAGTCATGGGATTGGAAGGGATCGTCGCGCTCGCAACATTCCTTGTGTGCCTTTTCGCATTCCGTTGGTATCGCAATGATCGGGGGAATGCGCAATCCGTCCGTATCACTGAAGCGTAAACGGGAAAATCGTCTGAATTTTTCCGTAAGAAAACGACCCCGGAAGCGGGGTCGTCTCCAAGAAGGGAATGTCGTCTATTTGATGTGTTCGATGGCCGATGAGAGAACGGGAAGTCCTCTCTTGTATCTGGCAAGAAATACGTTGAATCCATCAATGTCTTCCTCGGTCGGTTCGAGCGTACTTGCCTTCGCGGTGGAGAATACCGCAGATTGGAGCCAAGAGGGAAGAGTCGATCCCTTCCCGTTGGCAAGGTAACTTGCCAGAAGCGCAATGCCCCATGCTCCGCCTTCACCTGCGGTGGTGAGC
>JBAXYP010000160.1:0-4879 GCA_041670725.1 Sphaerochaetaceae bacterium | reverse complement strand
GATACCGGCGAAGTATGCCCTCTGGCGAAGATGTATACCATCGGTTCCCAGTTCATCCCGTCGCCGAACCACGCCGGAGGCCTTCGCTTTCATGGCATGTCGCCGATTCTCTCCCAGCTGTACCATGACGGATATCTGGAAGCCCGGGCGGTCGAACAGACATCCGTCTTCGATGCGGCGGAGTTGTTCTGCCGTACCGAAGGCATTCTTCCCGCCCCTGAGAGCAGTCATGCCATCCGCGTGGCTGTCGACGAAGCGATGAAATGCAAAGAGACCGGAGAGGAGAAGAACATTCTGTTCGGCCTGACCGGCACCGGATACTTCGACTTGACGGCATACAAGAGCTACAACGATGGGACGATGACCGATTCCGTTCCGACGGACGCGGATATCGCCAATGCGTTGAAGTTTTTGCCCGCTTGTGACAAATAGGACTTCATGCGGGGGAGGGGGAAATATCTCCTTCCCCGTTTTTCAAACCTCCGTAAATGATTTGGGCAGGCCATATCGCACGCCTCCCGTGAGGGAGAATTAGAAAGAAGAAGAGACGAAGGTATAGGATTCTCTTTTTTCTGTGTCAGTTTGTTTCGTTTGCCGATCCGAGTTTTTCCAGCGCCGATCCGGTGAGGCGATAAACCGTCCAGTCTTTCATCGGTACGGCACCGAGAGACCTGTAGAAACGGATGCTCGGCGCGTTCCAGTCGAGGCAACTCCATTCAAGGCGTCCGCATTGCCGTTGGACGGCGATCGCAGCGAGTTTTTTCAGGACGGCGCCTCCGATACCCTTGCCCCGGTACTCGGGACGTACGAACAAATCCTCAAGATATATCCCCCCTTTTCCCAAGAAGGTGGAGTAGTTGTGAAAGAACAAGGCGAACCCGGCTTCTTCGTCATGAACCATGGGAAACAGCACTTCAGCGATTTTTTTATCGAAAAGCCATGAATCGAGCAATTCATTCGTGGCCACCACCTCGGATTCCATGTGCTCGTACGCCGCGAGTTCCTTAATGAAACGAAGGATTAGGGGAATGTCCTCCCGTGTGGCATATCGAAATTCTGAAACGATGCGATTCATGACGGTTCTCCTTGGATATGGACAAATGAATATCGGGTCCGAAGGATCCGTTTCGTTCACTGTAGTGAATGAGTCGAATTTCCACAAGGAGGTGAATTCTTTCCCGAAAAGACATTCTCAAGGAGATACATGGATGTCTCGCCGGTTATTTAATGACCCGCATGGACTTTCTGTCGATCGTCAATGCTACGACGATCAAAAAGACGATCCCCTTGACAAGTTGCTGGGTGGCCGAGACAGGGAAGATCATCGGCAGACTCTTTTCCAAGACGGAGTAGGTGAGCGTTCCGATGATGATGTTGGAGAATCTCGATTTTGCGCCGCCAGAAATGGGCATGCCTCCAAGGACCAAGGCGATGAGGATCTGCGTCTCAAGTTGACTGCCTGCCGTACCGGTTATGGAACCTACCTTGATCACGTTGATGAACGATGCAAATCCCGTGATGGCTCCAGAAACGGTAAAGACAAGAAACTTGGTCAGGTCCGGGCGGCATCCCGAAAACCTGGCGGCGGTCTCACCCGCCCCGATGGCATGGAGGTCATGCCCGACTCTGGTAAAATGCAGCACGAAAAACCCGATGGAAAGCACTACGGCTGTCAGAAGCACCTTAAGCCATGTCTGGTTAAGCGCAACCACATCCATGGTGGCGGGAACCGGACCGGATGTGGTGATGTATTTGCACAACCCACGAAACAGATACATGGTACAAATCGTGACGATGAACGAAGCGATCTTGAACTTGACGTGGAACAACCCGTTGAACGCACCCATGGCGGCTCCCGCAGCCACCGCCGCAAGAATTCCCAGTCCTATGCTGTGTTGGGATACCCAACAGAAAATGATGGAGGAGAGACCAAGAATCGATCCTTGGGAGAAATCGATTCCCCCGACCGTCATGATCATGAAGACCCCCATCGACGAAATCATAAGGACATACACCTGGCTGAGCATCAGGTTGAGATTTCTCGGTCTGATGATCTTTCCTCCCGTCAGAACGGAGAATACCAGGATGATACCGATGAATCCGAATAACGGCATCAGGTTCCGCACCCATGGTTTTTCCTCGCGCTTCATTTCTTCTTCGTCGTCCGTCATGCTTTTTTTGTTTTGCAGCGTCATTTCTCCGTCTCCTTAGACCATCTTGGCGATAAGGTCTTCTTCGCCAAGTTTTGGCGATCTGAGAAACTCGCCATTGATTTTTCCATCCTTCATGATCAGAATACGGTCACTCATTCCGAGCAACTCGGGAATTTCCTCGGAAATCATGATGATGGATTTTCCCTGTTTCTTCAGATCCCCGATCAGGGCATAAATATCCGCTTTCACCTTTACGTCGATGCCCCGCGTCGGACTGTCGAGTACGAGAATGTCGGATCCTTTCCCCAACCACCTCGCAAGGACGACTTTCTGCTTGTTCCCTCCGGAGAGGTCAGAGACATACTGGTCGATTCCCGTCATTTTCACACTCATCTGCTCCGCATGTTTTTGCGCGAATGTCCGCATCCGTTTGCGACTGAGCAGGTGATGTTCCGCCAGCTCGTCCAGAGAAGGGAGGCAAATGTTCTCGCCGATGGAATCGGCGAGAACGACGGATTCATTGTCGCGGTCTTTTGACGCATAGGCGATGCTATGGCGGATCGCTTCGGGGATCGAATTAATGTCAATGTCGTTGGCGAGTTTCACCGAACCTCTGCGTCCATAAGATGCGCCGAACACCGCTTTCCCCACTTCATGCATGCCGCATTCGGAAAGGCCGCCGATTCCGAGAATTTCGCCCTTGTGGAGCGAAAACGAAATGTCGTTGATTTCTCCCAAAACGGTGACGTGCTGAACGGAGAGAACCACATCATTGGAAATCGGTTCTCCGTAATCGGTACGGTAATAGCGTCCTCCGAGTTCTCTTCCCACCATCATTCGTTTCAGATCGTTGGCGCTCACGTCTTTGCTTTTCACCGTTCCCACCAGTTCTCCGTCTCTGAGCACCGATATGGTGTCGGTATGTTCAAGGACTTCATTCAAGTCGTGGGAGATGAAAATCACGGTATTTCCCTCTTTCTTGATGTTGCCCATCACCTTGAAAAGTTCCCGTCTGCCTTCTTGGCTGAGGGCCGTGGTCGTTTCGTCGACGACGACCACTTTCGGTTTGAAGTACGTGGCTTTGACGATTTCGACAAGTTTCCTGTCCTCAAAACTGTAATGATCGATCATCACAGAGGCTTTGATCCGGCCAAACCCATACGAATCAAGCAATCGTTGTGCCTCTCTGTTCATCTCGGTCGTATTCTTGATGATGCCATGCATGAACCGGTTTTCTTCTCCAAGAAAAATGTTTTCGGCAACAGTCAAACCGGAAAGCGTTCCCATCTCCTGGACGATGATCGAGACGCCGTTGCGGTTGGCTTCGACTTGGGATTTTACGGACAATTGGTTGTTTTCGAGGAAAAACTCTCCGCTCGAAATCGAGTAGATGCCGCAAAGCATTGAACAGAATGTGGATTTTCCTGAGCCATTCTCGCCGATCAATCCATGAATTTGCCCTTGTTCAAATCCCAGGGAAACGTTTTTCACTGCGTGCGTGATCCCAAAGTATTTGTTCAATTGCTCGGAACGCAAAAAATTTTCACCCATATGCCGACTCCTATTTGACGACGCTGCCGATCCGGCCGCGATTGGTAAGGGTGACGATGATCAGGAGGACCGCTCCTGTGACAAAGTCGTTGATCGTCGTCGGGATGTTCAGGGCGACCAGACCGTTGAAAATCATCGTGATGATGAATTCGCCGATGACGATTGCCGTAACCGGGCATCCGTATTGTTTGAATGCGATACCGAAGAAGGTTCCCATCAATGGTTTGAAGTTCCTGTCCATCGAAGACATGCCGGTGACCGCCTGCATGCCTTTTCCATAACTGACGGTTAAAAGCGCCATGACGCCCACGAAGAAGTGGAGAAGCACGAATCCGACGAATTTGTATTTCTCCACGTCAATGCCCATGTTCTTTGCAACGTATTCGTTACTGCCGATGGCATTGCAATAAGTGCCGATTTTTGTATATCGGAGAATGAACATTACGGCGAAGAACGCAAGACCCGCCACAATGTAGTTCCCCGGCGCATGATTCAGCGCCAGAATTTTGCTGCTGGTCAATTTCCCGGGAAAACCGGAGGTGTCAAGCGCAACGACGTAATTGGCGACGCTTTCCAGTACCAGCATCAAGCCGACGGTTACGATCATCGAGGGAATACGGAGTTTTTTGTACAGGAATCCATTGAAAACACCTATCATCGTACCACAGACGAGACAACCGAGGACCAGACCCCAATAACCGAATTGACGGGAAAGCAGGACCCCGACAAGAGAGGAGAGGACGATGTTCGCGCCAATGCTGAAATCGAACAGCCCCATGACGACGATGAAGTAGAGCCCGCATCCGCCGACCGCATATTGGATACTTGTCTGGAGGTAACTGATGAGCAGCTTTCCCGTTCCGAAGTTCGAAGGTGAAAGAAGTTTGAATACTGCCCAAAACAGGACGGCTATTGCGATCAAGAGAGTCACGCCGAAGAACCTGTTTTTCTTAAATCTGCTGAGTGCATCGTTCATTTCATACCACCAATGCGAAATACGGACGTATCAGGCCAAGGCAACCATGCCATCCGTATTTCACGACGGGAAGAAGAACGTGGGGCCACGAAAAACGCGGCCTCACGTTGTATGCGATTCTTTATTTGCTACGACGGCTTTGGACGTCCTCGATGGACAAAGATGCCGCTTTCTTGGTCAAGTCTTCTACGCTCAGCGT
>JBAXYP010000159.1:0-4893 GCA_041670725.1 Sphaerochaetaceae bacterium | reverse complement strand
CAGCCCGTCGCGCCCTTTCGGTTCTAAAACACGGAGATCGTGTTGACGAAAGCTTTTTTGTCCCCTGCGTCGAGTTTCACGAGTCCGTCCATTTCCTTAAGTTCGATCGGACGGGTCGCATCACCGAACGAATACATCGGTTCGATACAGACGAACGGTGCTTTTTTTCCTTCGGGAGACCAGCAAACGAGCGTATGAAGGCTTCCCATCAGGATGTCGACGCCATGGTTGCCCTTGCTGGAAGAAAGAGTGACTTTCTTGCTCTTCACGTTGTTCAGCACTATCGGACCCTTGTCCAGATCTGCACGGGAAAGACGCATTACTTTACTCGAAACTCCCACCGGTTGTTTTTCGAATACTTTGTTGACCATAATGTTTCGTTCCAGTTTCTCTTCGTCGCTGAAGAGGACGGAGTAGCTGTCAAGATCCGCCCCTTCGTTGATCGCCAAATTAAAGGCGGGGTGGAGCGCATAGATGAAACGCATGCCGTCCGTCTTGCTTTCCACCGTCGTCTTGATGGTAAAACCGTCGTCGTTCAGCGTGTAGTCAGCGATCAGGCGGAAACCGAACGGATACATCGAAAGCGACGCATCGCTTTCCTCAAGGACGAGCGAAGCGGTTTTGTCCGTCACTTTCCCGATGGAGAAATCCATGTCCCGAGCGAATCCATTGTTGGGAAGAACGAACTCTTTCCCTTCGACGGCAATCTTGCTGTCTTTCGTCGGCCCCGACAAAGGGAAAAGGATCGGCGCATGCCGTTGCCAGTAGGTGGGGTTTCCGCCCCAGATATATTCGGTACGTGTCTGTTTGTTTACAAGACTTTGGGGTTCCGCCCCGTGTTCGGAGATGGCGAGCGACACATGACTGTTTTCCAGTTTGATCATTGGTACGATTCCTCCAAAGGTGAAGCATACATCAGCTTCGATGTTACGGCAAGTTTGTTGCGTGAACCATCGCAAAGGGGTAAGCTTCTCTCCAAGGAGCGCCTATGCTGTTTGACACGTTGGACAACCTTGAATTGTATCTCTCCATCCTTCCTGAGTTGCAGACCGTCATCGAAGTAATGGACAAGGGGGAAGTGTATGAGATGAAAAATGGTTCGTATTCCACCAAGAACCAGGAAGTCAGTTACAATATCGTCTCGTATTTGTCCGGCGGACAGGATGACCGATATGAGGCCCACAGGAAAACGACCGATCTCGAGATTCTTCTGGAAGGAGAGGAATTGATGAGCCTGACATGGCGCGAGGCGGTCAAGGACGCAACGCCATACGACGCGGTCAAAGATGTTTGTTTCTGCGACGGGGATCCGTTGGTCGTCGTGCATGCAGCGGTCGGTCGTTTTTGCGTCTTCTTTCCCGGAGAGCCTCATCGTACAGGAGTTCCGGTGGTCAATCCGTTGCAATGCAGGAAGGTCGTCTTCAGGATCCACCGGTGACCCGATTCGCCTCGGCATCATGTTTGAAGCGGTTCCGCTTCTTCCACAAATGCTGGATGACGAACTTCCCCATTCTCCCGTCTCCTTTCTGGAGCGCGGAGAGAATCTTGTGGTGTTCCGCCTGCGTCACCGAAAAACTTTCTTTGGTCATTGCCTGATATGAGAAGAGGTTGTTTGGGTTGATGTTCAGCCTGTCGTAGATTCTCATAAGAATTTGGTTGCCGCTTAACTTCACGAGCGTTTGGTGAAACCGGTAGTGCAAAGTACTGAATGCGACCGTGTCGATCGGCGCATTTTCCACGATTCCATCCATCTGGTGAAGAATTTCCTCCAGTTCTGAACAGTCTGCATGCTTTTCAATGTCCAGGTTGAAGGCAAGAGCCTCCAGATACGCCCGTACCTCGGTAATCTCCTGACATTCGGCAGAGGAAGGCGTACGTACATAGGTCCCACTGTGGGGAAGAATGTCGACGAATCCATCCTGTTCCAGACGTTGCAGCGCCTCTCGCACCGGTGTGCGCGAGCAGGAAAAATCCTTGGCCAGCGTGTTTTCCGACAACTTGGTGCCGGGAAGCAATGCCGCACGAAGGATTTCCGTCCGTAAATCCTGATACACGGTTTCAATCACAGAATCATCTTGTTCGCAGTTTGTCATGATCGTTGGTACTAGCTTATCACGGAACGGCATGTCACGAAAGGGATGTGTTTCCCTGAAACGACGCACGAACGATTCCGTTCGCGCCATGAATACCCGCTTTTCTCCGATACCGGGCGCTTTTATCCCAACAAAATGGGGTAAAGCGATTCCGTAGGGTCGAAATGACTCGATTGGGCATGTATCGTGTCGATTTTTCCTGTGTTTCCCTGCAGTTTTTCGTGAAATTACGGTGTGAAATGAATTGGCACAGTAATTGCATGCTTAATGATGAATGATAAAAACACGCACATGGAGGTGCCGAAATGAGATACGTACTTACAAGACCAAGTGATTTTGCGGTGGATTCGCTGTTCGGCGATTTGTTTGATGACTGGAATTCCGTTTCCTTGAAATTCCCGCCGGTGGATGTGTATGAGACGGATGATGCCTATATGATGCAGGCCGAGCTTCCCGGCTACGAGGAGAAGGACATCGATCTCCATATCGACAACCACGTCCTGCACTTCAAGAGCGAAAAGCATACCGAAGAGGACAAGCATGAAAAGTATCTGGTCCGCGAGCGGTATACAAGACCGTTCGAACGTTCCTTCTCGCTTCCCGAGAATGTCAACGAGGAGGCGGTCAGTGCCCGTTTCTCTGACGGGGTGCTTACCATCACCATCCCGAAGGACAGACAAATCGAACCGCAGAAATTGGACGTAAAGATCGTCCGTTGATCATGACGAATTTCAGGGCGCCCTCCTTAACCGGAGGGCGTTTTGGTGTATAGTGGAAGAGGAGGTTTTTTCCAATGACACGGAATGCAATCTTCGCGGGGCGCTGGTATCCCGCTGAGCCCGACCAGTTGGACGAACTGGTCAATTGGAAACCCGAGGAAGGGGGGAAGGCGAGGATCGCCATTCTTCCCCATGCCGGTCTCTATTTCTCCCATAGAGGGATCGCCCATTTTTTTTCACGTATGGAAGACGGTGTGGACAGAATCATCATCCTGTCCCCGTCGCACTATTACTATCTGAGACCCGATCGTATCCTTACGGCGGACTATGATGCGTATCGGACGCCGTACGTCGTGCTCGAGGGAAAGCCCTTGAAGGGATTCGACACGGGCGGGGAGGCGGAGATCCAGCAGGAACATGCCGTGGAGATGGTCCTGCCGTTCATAGCGAAAAAGGGCGGAATCGCCGTCTCGAGCGGATTGATCAGCCATGTCTCCGATCCCGAGCCGCTTGCCGAGACGATTCTCTCGCAGATGGACGCACACACCGCTTTGATCGCCAGCAGTGACTTCACTCATTACGGACTGTCGTTCGACCACGTCCCGTACGGGGAGAGGATCACCGTGGAAGTGCGAGACAAGGTGGCCGAGGAGGATAAGACCTTGGCGATGATTCTTGCGCAAAACAAGGGAAAGGAAGCGCTCGCCTTTGCCCGCGGGCATCGCAGTACGGTGTGCGGCATCGCGCCGAACGCCATCGCTTCCTGCGTGGCGAAACATCTGGGACTCTCCGGCGAAGTGGTTGACTACTATACATCGTTCGACCTTGGCGGCGGCGACGATTCGTTCGTCGGTTACGCCACGGTTCTCTGGGAGTGAGATATGACGAAAGAAGAACAAGTGCTATTGCTTAGGATCGTCCGCGATTCGTTGAAACTGCATTTCGGTCAGCATGACAGCAAAGCGACGGAGGAAGTGGAGACGAAGAAGCCCGCCGCGCTGTTGGAGTCGAGCCACGGGGCGTTCGTCACGCTTCATGAGCGCGGCAACCTCCGCGGTTGCATCGGCTATATGATCGGAGACAGACCGTTATACCGGTTGGTTGGCATGCTCGCCTTGGAGACCGCCTTCAAGGACTATCGGTTCCAACCTCTCAGGGAAGAGGAACTCCCTCTGTGCAGCATCGAGATTTCCGTCCTTTCCGCACCGAAGGGGATCAACGATCTCAACGAATTCATTCCAGGCCGGGACGGCATCATCATGTATGCCGCCGGCGGACATGCCGTATTCCTGCCGCAGGTGGCTCCAGAGCAGGGATGGGGCAGGGAGGAGACGTTGGTGAACCTCTGCTGGAAGGCGGGGCTTCCCTCTGACGCTTACAAAAAGCCCGACACCCGCTTCGAGACATTCACGGCGGAGGTGTTCTCCGAATGACCCAGACTTGCGCGTTCTGCTACAGGCATTGTGCCATTTCCGAGGGAGGGACGGGATATTGCGGCGTGCGCGGGAACGAGGGCGGGAAACTGGTCTCCGTCAACTACGGAAAACTCGTCAGTATCGCTCTCGATCCCATCGAAAAGAAGCCGTTGTATCATTTTTTGCCGGGTTCCCAAAGCCTTTCGTTGGCGGAACCCGGGTGCAATTATACCTGCGAATTCTGCCAGAACTATGAGATATCCCAGAAGGGATACCGGTGCGAGACGCAATCCGTTTCTCCCGGACAGGTACGGGACATCGCCCGGAGGACGGAAGCCCGTTCGGTAAGTTATACATACAGCGAACCGTCCGTCTGGCAGGATTACATGCTGGACGTCGCCGCCTTGGTACACCAAGACGGTCGTTACAACGTCATGGTAACCAACGGCAGTTTCGGCGAGTCCACCCGATCGAAAATTTTCTCTCTGATCGACGCCTTCAACGTCGACGTAAAAGGGGACGAGGCATATTACCGATCCGTCTGCCACGCGACTCTCCAGCCTGTTCTGGACAACGTCGAGGCGATCGTCAAGGCGAACCGTCATCTGGAAGTGACTACTCTGGTCATCGAAGGCATCCATACGGAGGAGATGATCATGGAGCTTG
>JBAXYP010000158.1:0-4932 GCA_041670725.1 Sphaerochaetaceae bacterium | reverse complement strand
TGCTCTTAAAGCGCGTCCTTCTCGCCTCGCAAAGTATATATGGGGTGCTTCCATGATACAATCGGATGTAATTTTACATAGAGGTAGTACTTCCAATAAAGGGTTTCGATAGGCGTAGTGATTGTCTGGTGTTCTTCAAAGTCTTTCTCGGTAATGCTACAATAATTTATGGCATTATGGATTATTCTTTCCATATCGGTAACAGGGGAAAGGAACCATGCACGTTCAATCAGTTCGTTTTTATATGCCACAGATTGAAATAGGCTCCTATGTTGCACCCGAACGCCGAAACGTGTTCCGTTCACTTTTTTGCGAATCGAAAAATATCAGATAACTCCTCGACATATTCGGGGACCATCCACGGTTCGGTTTCGTAAACACGTTTACCGTGTTGAGGCAAATCAAAACTTACTACCCGATATCCGTGATTTGTCGCTTTTTCTGCCAATATTCAAATGCAATCATCAATTTTTGAAGAATGACTTCCGTGAACGGCAATGATAATATTGTTGCTTTCTTTTCCACAAGAATTGCAGGGATACCAGTATCCTCTTTACCACAACTCTATGATTGGAAGAGGCGAAAAGGGATGAACGGAAATTTTCCTCACATGCGAATGAAACAGGTTTATACTTTTCCTGTTGGAGTATTGGGGGAGGTAATGGAGAAATCAATTGGGGTTGTCATTTTGGATGACGAGGCGCACATTATCAGGTTACTTAGGGCACTGATCCCTTGGGATACATACGGATTGAATTTTTTAGGAAGCGCACAGAATGGAATTGATGGACGAAGACTGGTGTTGGAAACAAAGCCGGACATCGTATTCACCGACATAAAAATGCCGGGGATGGATGGGTTGGAGATGATTGCTTCTCTTTCCGCAATCTTGAAGAATACTTCATTTATCATTGTCAGCGGATACGCGCAATTTGATTATGCGAAACAGGCGATCACCTATGGGGTTGAGGACTACCTGCTGAAACCCATCAGCCAGGAAGAACTTGGGGCCGTTGTCAAAAAGTTGGTGGAGAAGATCCACGCACGTCAACAAATGGTTGCCGCCGTAAGTGCGGGCGATGCATCAAAGAAGGACAAGTGTATATTTGACGGCATCGAGCATCAGGTTCGTTTCCCTATCTCCGAGGATGAACACATCTATTTGGTTGCATTAAAAAGCGACAGTTCTGAACCCATCCTTCCCGCAGATCTCTCCCACGCCGTCACCGAAAAGCTCCGGCTTGTCCTCAACCATTATCCTGAAGTACAGGGAATCACGCACGTATCAGACCTCGACCTGTTTTCCGTCGAGCTTATGAAGGAAGATTCGGTAACCATTGAGCGTATACTTGCGTCCATCACCGCGGATGTCCAGCGCATCAGGGAGGTTTTTCCCTCGCTGGAATTTACCCTGTTCTACCGGGAAAGCGAAGGAAATTTCCACGATGACTACGAAGTCATCACCGTATGCCTTCCGTTGCGCAGATCGTACCCTGACCAGAATGTCATCAAGGCAAGGCCTATGACGTCGGGAAATCCTTTGAGGTTGCTGGCCTCGTGGGATATGGAATGCGGAAAGGCGATTGATTCCCTTGACAGTGCCGCGTTCGCCCCTTCTCTCCAGGCCATTGTTGGCATGGCCAGGGGACTTGATCCCGTGGACGCCGAAACACTGCTTTTGCATGCAGGGAAGCGGATCGCGGTGAAGGTGGAGGAGCGTATGGGTAACGGTCTAGATTGGTACGCGTCGACGTTTGAGCCTGGAGTCCGTCTCTCCCATGACAATGAGACGTTGTATTCCCGTTTCTGCGGTTTGGTGATTGATTTCATCGATTCTCTTGCGGCTTTGCGCCGAGAGGATGTCATCCGTCCTGTACGGGAAGCCGTTGCGTACATGCAGGAACACTACATGGACAGCGACATGTCCCTGGATACCGTCGCATCCGTTGTCGGGCTTTCTGCTCCGTATTTTAGCGGGTTGTTCAAAAAGGAACGTGGCGGACAAGGGTTCCAGGACGCGTTGGTACAGATCCGCATCTACCGTGCAAAGGATCTCCTCCGCTCGACGCACAGTTCCATTGCGAATGTTGCCAACGCCGTCGGATACACCGATGTGAAATACTTCGCAAAACTTTTTAGGAAAACAACGGGCATCAAACCGAACGAATTCAGGAGCCTGTATGGTTGAACATCGCGTGACTTTGTTCCGGATCGGAGCTTTCCTTCTCTTTTTCTCCATTGCCCTGTTGTTTGCCGCGGCGTTTTGTTTCCTTGCCGTGGGAGAATATCTTTTTTTCTGGATTTTCATCCTTTGTGCAGGATGCCTCATGGTGGCCTGTGGACTCTTCCTTCAGGAATCGCGACGTACCAATCGTTTCATCGATCTGTACAACAAGGGTTCAGGGCTTGAACCCCTGAAGACCATCAAGTTGCCGGTGTCGAAGGAGATCTCTGCATTGTTCGAAAACATGGAACGTGACAACCCATCGGACAAGTTGTGGGAAGACAACAGGCGGCAGGCGCAGTACCTAGCGTTACAGAACCAGATAAATCCGCATTTTCTATACAATACGCTTGAGGCGATCAGGAGCGAGGCTCTCATCGGAGGCCTTACAAATGTCGCCCAGATGTCAGAGACACTGGCTCGTTTTTTCCGTTACACTATCAGCAACACGTCAGGACTCGTCATGCTGGAAAATGAGTTGCGGAACGTGGAGGACTACTTTTCTATTCAAAAGTTCCGTTTCGGAGATCGGGTGAATCTGGATATTCAGATTCCGGCGGACAACCCTGTCTTGAGCTACCATCTCCCAAAGCTGATCCTCCAGCCGATCGTGGAGAATGCCATCATCCATGGTTTGGAGGAGAAGGTAAAGGGCGGGACCATCACCATAAGCGCCAGGTATACGGCGAAGATTCTTTCCATCTTTATTACGGATGACGGGGTGGGGATGGATTCTGACGAACTGGTGGCGATCAATCGGAGACTCAACGATCACTCGCCACGGAAGGAAGGAGAGGGGAAAAAGGGTGGAATTGCCATCCAGAACGTCAATGACCGTCTCCAATTATTGTTTGGCCCGCAATACGGACTTGCCTATTACAGCGTACGAGGTATCGGCACAAAAGTGGAGATACGCCTTCCTATGGACGGGGGGGCCGGCATATGAGGACAAGAAGAGAGGTCGTTGCATTCCGGCATGTGACGTTGAATGAGAACGGGGAGACAATCCTTAACGAAGTGTCGTTCTCCATTGCGGAAGGAGAGATCGTGGGGCTTGTCCCATTAGACGGGCAGGGAGTGGAGACATTGTTCTCGTTACTTTCCCATAACCGTCTCTTGGACAGGGGCCGGATGTATGTGGATGAAGAAGAGGCGTGTAGTTACCTCGGCGTGCAGAAGCTGCAAAACAACGTTGCGGTGATCGAGTCCCGCTCCCACCTTGTGCCCGCGCTTGATATCGCTGATAATCTTTTTTCCCTGAAACGAAACAGCCCCTACGTGGTTAACCGGAAGCTGGAGAGGAGCCAGATCTATTCCCTGTTTTTTCCGTACGGCATGTCCTTCCGCGGCGATGAGCATCCCGATTCCCTTTCCCCATTGCAACGGTGTGCCGTGGAATTGGCAAAAGCGGAAACGAGTGGATGCCGCCTTGTGATTCTTCGTGAACTTTCCACGTTCCTTCCTCCTCATGATCTTTCCCTATTCCAAGATATGGTGCGGAAGGTGGCTAGAGAGGGCAGAATGGCGTTCCTGTATTACGGTAACCATCACAGGGAATTGTTTTCCATCTGTGACAAGGTGCTCGTCATGCGGGACGGAACCATTGCGCTTTCCCTTTCTGCCTCAGAGTTCTCCGACGCAACGATGGACGTTGTCTCCCGGGATTTTCTCCATTCACTTACCTCAATTCGGGGTACGGTCTCTGACGGGGAAGGGAAGGTTATCGGAACACTTTCCGGTCCGTCATTCAGCCTTCCGCTTAGACGGGGGGAGTGCCTTGTGCTCCTTGATATGGAGCGGGAGACGATTCCCTGCCTCGCTGATACGTTTTCCGGAGCGAAAGAAAGTACGTACCATGTCTCTCTCTCCGGCGGTTCATGGGAGTTCATTCCCTCGAACCCTTGTGGAAAACTGGTTTTTCCAAGCTTGAGCTATCTGGACAACCTGACCATACGGGCAGGGGATAAGGTGAAAGGCTTTTACCGGAGACACCGTTATGAAGAAAGTCTCGCCGCGGAATTTCGTTCCAAGGTGGGGAATGTCGTTGATGTCAAGAACGTCTCCAGTCTCACGCAGGAGCAACTGTACGACTTGCTGTACTGGCGTGTCGATCTGGACAACCCCCTCCTGTTGTGTGTGGTACAACCGTTTGCCGGACTTGCAATGTACCAACGTATTCGACTGCTCACTCATCTGTCCCGTCTTCTTGCGAAAGGGATCTCCATTATAATCCTTGCTCTTTCCCTTTCGGATAGCCTCCGCATCGCCTCTCGTCTAGTCCTTCTGGATGGTGGTGTGGTGAAGCATGAATTCATCCCGTCCCAGTTTGAACAGGTCGCCGATTACGGGATCGTCACCAAATGACCGAAAAAATTCCTTCCCTTTCCGAAAGAAGTTCCGCCTATCCTGTTTTGGAAAACAGGTGGACACTGTATCTGTCAGAAGGAGTTGTCCTGTATGGAAGAGAACATCGTGGAGATGGAGCACGTATCCAAAAGTTTTCCCGGCGTCCTAGCGTTGGATGACGTCAGCTTTTCCCTGAAAAGCGGAGAATGCATGGCCCTCTTGGGGGAGAACGGTGCGGGAAAATCAACGCTGATGAAGATTCTTTCCGGGGTATATACACGGGACTCTGGCACGATACGGATCTTTGGCAACGAGGTAGGGGAAATTACTCCGAATATAGCGAAGAAACTTGGAGTTGCCAT
>JBAXYP010000157.1:0-4982 GCA_041670725.1 Sphaerochaetaceae bacterium | reverse complement strand
GGTTCCTCGTGCTGCGGCTCCTGAGTATTTCATTTCCCTCTGTTCTCTTCCCAGAGAATTTGAGGGAGTAAGGTTACTTCGTGGTTGTGAGGTGAACATCACGGATTATGAAGGGCATTTGGATATGCCCGAGAAGACTCTTGATTGGCTTGACGTCGTTGTCGCTTCACTTCATGACGTGGTAATCAAACCCTCTTCCAAGGCGGACCATACGCAATGCTGGCTGGCAGTTGCTGATAATCCTCATGTAGACATCATCGGCCATTGTGGGGACCCGAGGTTCTCATTCGATTTGAATACGGTGATTCCCGTGTTTGGGAAAAAGAGAAAGATTGTTGAGATCAACAACCATTCCTTCACGGGTTTGAGAACAGGATCAAAAGAAGTTTGTAAGCAAGTTGCCCTTGCTTGCATGCAATACGATGTCCCGATTGTGGTGAGTTCCGATGCGCATTTTATGGGAAGTGTAGGAGTGTTTGATCACGCCCTTGCCATGTTGCAAAGTATCAACTTCCCCGAAGAACTGATACTCAATGCTGATGAGAAACGCTTTGCAGCGTTCGTTTCGAGTCGGCATGGGTCATCAGAGAAGGCTTGATATGAGATATCCTCAGGAAAAAGTAAATCTTCATACCCATTCCTTTTATTGTGGTCATAGTACGGGTGAGATTGCAGACTATGCAAATGAAGCTGTTCAAGGAGAAAAACTATCTGTACTGGGCATGCCGGAGCATTGCCCGGTCCCTGACAATAGGTGGTCATCCGTACGGATGCAGTATGACCGACTTCCCCAGCACATTGCTGATGTGCGAAAAACGGGTGAGGATTATCCCCAACTCAGAGTGCTTTTGGGAGCGGAGTGTGATTTCAAACCCGAATACTCCGTATATTACCAGGATGAGTTGTTTGGGAAACGTGGTTTTGACTATCTCATTGGGTCCCTCCATTTCTTTGATGATGAGAAAGGGGGGGCAAAGACCTATTTGTCTATAAGGTGGGTGATTTTACCCCTTATCTCTCCCAATATGTGCATGACTATTGTGCAATGCTGTGTAGTGGATTGTTCCTCTTTGGTTGCCACCCTGACCTTTTTTTCCAAGCAGCGTCTTGGAATCAAGAAACTGAAGCTGCATCCAGGGATATCATTGCTTGTGCCAAAGACTTGGAAATCCCGCTTGAAGTCAATGGATATGGTATTAGGAAAGCTCCTGTGGGGCCTCCCTATGGTGACCGTCCCCCTTATCCCATGAAAGAGTTCTGGAGTATTGCAAACGAAGAAGGGATAAGAGTGTGCTGTAATAGCGATGCACATATTCTCGATGTGGTTGCAGGAAAAGTGATTGATGGTTTTCCCAATGAGTGTTTCCAGTTTGCTTCAGAAGTTGGACTCCATTATGTAGATTGGAATGTTGAACAGGGGAGAATCTGTTCGGAGAAGAATTGAAGAATAGTATACCATTGTGTTTCCTCGTGAGGATTGATGGGTGGACGAAAACAGGAGTTGACAATGCGAGAAAAACCGGGCCATTATCTACTTATGTCCCCAAATGATACCCCGAAAATGCAAGAGCCACATACGACGGTTGAGCTACGTTTATTCAATTTACAGCACGTATACAGCTATATTTACCAAGCACAAGAAGCCTCTCGTCTGGAAGTATCCCACGAGACAAAACTGAGTATTCCTACGGTTACGACTAATATTTCGGAGTTGGAAAGACTCGGACTAGTGGTGAAAGTTGGAGAACAAAAATCCACAGGGGGACGAAGAGCCCAGATTTTCAAGTGCAATAATCTTGCCAGAGTGGCTATCGGGGTTGAGATCTTAAAAGGTGGAATACAACTTGTTGCCATTGATCTCTATGGTGCCATTTTGAAAGAATGTCATGATGAAACTCCCTTTGAAAATACAGACTCCTATTACCAACATTTGGGTGGTTTCATTAATACATTTGCCAAGTCTTTGGAAATTGAACGCGACCATATTCTTGGGGTTGGCATAGCATTACAAGGTTTGATCTCTCCTGATGGTAGTATCGTCACCTATTCCGAGATTCTCAGATGTACAGGAACTGAGAGAAAGAGGTTCCAAGAATATATTGATTATCCCTGTACTCTTGTCCATGATACGGATGCTGCGGCTCTTGCTGAAATTTGGCATGTTGCAGACATTAACAGTGCGGTGTATCTTGCACTGAACCGAAACTTCGGTGGTACTTTGATTATCAATGGTCAAGTTGGGAAGAACCTAGAACTCAGTAACAGTGTCATTGAACATATGTGCCTCGATCCATCGGGACCCCTTTGCTATTGTGGTAGGCATGGCTGTGTCGAGACATTCTGTTCGGCTAATCACCTCTCGGAGATGGCAGGGATGGATATCCCACAATTCTTCATTTCATTGCATCAAGGAGACTCTCATTGCAAACAAGTATGGAGCACCTATACATCTTATCTTGCTCGGGCAATGGAAAATGTCAGGATGACGCTCAATTGTGATTTCATTTTGGGTGGTTATCTAATGCAGTTCACCCAAGAAAGTGATTTCGATGGCTTGGCGGAAGCTATAGATGCTCAATGTTCTTTGTTGCATTCGTCTTGTACCATTCGGTTCAGCAGGTTTGCAGAAAAATCACCGAAACTTGGGGCGGCAATTTCTTTTGTGGACGCCTTTCTCGAGAAGGCCTGAAATGATATATAGTAATATCTTTTAAAAAGATGTTTAGAAACTTGTTTACAAGTCATCTCCTCGGTGTTAATCTGATTACAGACCGTGCAGAAGTGTTCTGTACTAGTGTCACGGAGAAATGCTATGGAAAAGATGATGTTGCAGGAAGTGATGACGGAACCTGGAAAGATTGTCTTTCGTGAGATTCCTGTTCCTGAAATTTCGGATACTCAGGTTTTGGTACGCATCATGATGATCGGTGTCTGTGGCAGCGACATCCATGTCTACCATGGGAAGCATCCCTTCACAAAATACCCCGTCACCCAGGGTCATGAGGTCGCTGGCGAGGTTGTGCAGGTGGGGAAGAATGCTAGGAAGTTCTTCGTCGGTCAGAGAGTGACCATCGAGCCGCAGATCGTCTGCGGGAAGTGCTATCCCTGCCGCCATAGCAAATACAACCTTTGCGAAGAACTCAAGGTGATGGGTTTCCAGACCACCGGTACTGCATCGACCTACTTTGCCGTTGACAACTCCAAGGTGACGCCCCTTCCTCAGACAATGGATTTCAAGAGCGGTGCTATGATCGAGCCTCTTGCCGTGGCGGTCCATGCCGTCTCGAGGATTGGCGGTGTGGAGGGCAAGAACGTCTGCGTCATCGGTGCAGGCCCGATTGGCAACCTCGTTGCACAAGTCGCCAAGGGGAGCGGTGCCGCGAAGGTGATGATCACCGATGTGGGCGACTACCGTCTGGACTTGGCGAAAGCGTGCGGCATCGAAGCTGTTTACAACACCAAGAACATTGATTTCGGAGCGGCCATGGTGGACGCCTTCGGGCCTGATAAAGCCGATGTGATCCTCGATTGCGCAGGCAACGACATCACCATGGGGCAGGCCATCAAATATGCACGCAAAGGCAGTATGATCATCTTGGTTGCTGTGTATGCAGGTATGGCCAATGTCGACCTTGCGGTACTCAACGACCATGAACTCGACCTCAACACCACCATGATGTATCGCCATGAGGACTACCTCAGGGCCATTGAGCTGGTGGACGAAGGTAAAATCAACCTTAAGAAACTGCAAAGCAAGGTCTTCCCATTCAGGAAATATCTCGATGCATACCAATACATCGATGCAAACCGTGAGACGACGATGAAGGTACTCATCGACGTACAGGATCAACAAGCATGATGGACGTTGTGGCACTGGAGGAACTCCTCATCGATTTCGCCTGCATGGAGACTGACGAGACGGGATATCCTGTCATGGCAACGCATTCTGATGGGGCGCCCGCAAATTTTCTTGCGGCCATCAACAAGTTTGGTGGAAAAACGGCTCTCATCGCCAAAGTAGGGGATGATACCTTCGGTAACCTCATTACCGCCACCTTGCGTGATGCTGCGATCGACACAAGGGGGATTGTCCATGCGGATGACGTCTTCACCACATTGGCGTTCGTGACCTTCAACAAGGAACATGACCGTCAGTTCTCTTTCTCCCGCAAACCTGGTGCTGATACCTGCCTGCACAAAGAGGAGATTGACGCCTCTTTGATCGACCGGGCGAAAGTGTTCCGTTTCGGCACGCTTTCTCTGACGGATGAGCCTGCCCGTTCTGCCACCCGCTATGCCGTCGCCTACGCAAAACAACAGGGGAAACTCATCTCTTTTGATCCAAACTTCAAGAAGCCTTTGTGGCATTGTCTTGATGATGCGAAAGAGCAGATGCTCTGGGGGCTTGGACAGGCAGACATCGTGAAGATCAGTGATGAGGAAGTAGCATTCCTTTTTGGAGATGGGAATCCCATCTCTCAGGCAAAGATGCTGCTTGCGAAGTATCCCGCAAAACTTGTGTATGTCACCTTGGGGAAGCATGGATGTGCTTTTGCCAATGCAAAAGCATCAGGGATGATGTCTGCGTATAATGAGGAAGTGGTGGTGAAAGACACCACAGGTGCCGATGATATCTTCGGCGGCAGTGCCATGTGGGCATTCCTCCAGTCGGGAAAAGTTCCCGATGAGCTGTCTGAGGAAGAGTTGCGGCACATCGTGTGGTTTGCCACTGTTTCTGCAGGTCTTTCCACCACGAAAGCTGGAGGTGTTTCCAGTGTGCCGACCTTTGCGGAAGTTCAGGAGAGGATGAAGAGATGAGTGAGGATAACATCACCGGGATCCAACATATCGGACTACCGGTGAAAGACAGTGCCGAGACGGTTGCATTTTATGGGAAACTTGGCTTTGTGCCCGCGTTCGAGACCATGAATGGATCAAGCAAGGTGGTTTTTCTGAAGAAGGGGAACTGCGTCATTGAGACC
>JBAXYP010000156.1:0-4984 GCA_041670725.1 Sphaerochaetaceae bacterium | reverse complement strand
CCTTCAAATAAATGGAATAAAACTCATCAGGATATTTCCTGTAGGCCTTGCTCAGCGCCTTCTGGGATTCAATACCGTTGGAAAGATCCCCCGTATCGGAAAGATACAACAACGAATATGCATCGGCGGTCAACGCCAGACGATAAAAAGAATCATCGGGAAGGCGGTCGATGAGCCCCAAAGCCTCACGAACGACGTCTTGGCCTTCTCGTTTGTTCAGGACGGGACCATCCTTCACCAAGAGGCGCCCATACGCCAGCGAGGCGCGGATCGTCGCCACGAGATTCTGCTCCTCGGAAAGATCGGGATCCGTCAAGGAAACAAGTCCCTTACGCAACACATCCGCTTTCCGAGCGTCTCCGTTGCCTCGTATCTGTCGGATCAATTCGGCATATCCGGCCTTCTGCCGCAAAAAACCGAATGAGTCCACCACTCCCGCATAAGCGAACGAAGAGGTAAAGAACACGCACAGGAGAACGAAAGTCGCGACTCGTTTCATAGTTCTTCCACGTCGGACATAAAGCAGGCGATGCCTTCCTCGGGATACAATCCGCGCAAATGGGTGACGATCCGCTTGATGCCGTCGACCTCGTCATCCTGAACGATAATCATATAATGATTGTTCAATTGAGGCCACACATCGTCTCCCATCTTCGGAAAGCAAAACCCGCGTCCCTGCACGCCGACCGTCTTCGTATAGTGCTGGGCCACTTTCATCACAGCGCAATCGTGGAGGAAGTCTTCGTCAATCGCCTGACTCAGTATGATTTCCAGTTTCTTCATGTATGCTTCTCCTCTTCCTGCCGTTGGGAAAGTTCCTTAAACTCCTTCTCCATCCGGCGTTTCGCACGCTTTTCGCCACCGCGGTTGAACACATCGTACAGAACCGGCATCAGGAACAAAGTCATCAACGTACCGAAGCCAAGGCCGCCAAGCACCGTCTGCCCGATGGGCTGAACCATCGCAGCCCCCTCTTTTTGGGAAAAAGCCATCGGGATCAAAGCAAGCAGCGTAGTGAGCGTGGTCATCAAAATCGGGCGGAGCCGACTCTTTGCCGCATGCACGCACGCGTCCTCAAGATTCTCTCCGCGCTTACGAAGCATCGAAATGTAACTGATCAGTACGATGCCGTTGTTGACAATGATGCCGACGAGCAACAACAGACCGACCGCAGTGATCAAACTGAACGTCTGTCCGGTGATCATGTAGATAAGCACGATGCCGATCAACGAAAGCGGAATGCAGAACAGGATGATGAACGGATTCTTGAACGATTCGAACTGGCTCGCCATGATGGCGAAAACCAACAGGATCGCCATGATGATGATCTCGGCAAATGTCCTCATTCCCTCCTGTAAATCCTGCCAATCCCCTCCGTAGGTGATCAATACGTCGCTGTCCGAGGGAATGTTCGAGTCGATCAGGGACTCGATGATCCGCTGAGCCTTGTCTACCGTATTTCCCGGGGTGATATTCGCCGTTACATGTATCACCCTGCTCTGGTCCTCGTGGGAAATGGAAATCGGACCGGTCCCATGGGTATAGGAGGCGAAATTGGAGAGCGGGATACGGATCCCGGACGCACTGGTCACGTACAAATGGTCGAGATCGGCGATCTGCTGCTTATCCTTGGGATCCAAACTGACGACCACATCGATATCCGAACCACTATCGTGGTACATCGTCGCAGTCGTCCCTTTGATGGCACTTTGGATTTCCGCGTTCGCTTGGGCGATTGTCACGCCGAGGGCGTACATTCGCTGCCGGTCATAGCGGACGGACAGTTCGGGAAGACCTTCGGAGAGCGAACTGTCGACATTGGTGACGACATCGGAGGCTTTCTGCTCCAGCAACGCCTTGATGTCTTTCGAAGTGGCGATACATCGATCGAGATCGTTGCTCTTGATGATGATGTCGATGCCGCTGCCGGAACTGAAGCCCGTCCCATTCTGCTGGAATGAGAACGTCGCCTGAGGAAACTGCGGGAAAATCGCCTCAAGTTTCTGCTTTGCCGTGGCATCGTTGTCCCAACCTTCCTGTTTCTCGGAACTCGGATACAACGTATAGGATGCCGTGGCCGTATTGCTTCCGCCGCTTCCCATGATGGTCGACGATCCGCCCGTACTGCCGACACTGCTCTTGACTCCCTGCAGGCGGGAAAGCGCCATATCGTTGAATTGCCGGAACAATGCGTCCGTCACCTCTAGATCCGTGCCTTGCGGAAGGGTCATCGTCACCGAAACGCTGTTCTGTTCGGACTCCGGCATGTAGATGAATCCGATATCTCCGATCTTCTTAATCGAATAACCAAACAGAACGACAATGATGAGAATCACCAGGACCTTGTGATGGAGCATCCACCGGACCGTCTTTGCGTAACCGTTGTCCCATGCGTTGAAGAAACGGGTCATCAATCGCTGGAACCCTCTTTGGTTCCGTTCTTTGATGTCCCCGATCTTCAAATACTTGGAAGAGAGCACCGGCACAAGGAACAACGCTACGAGCAGCGAGCACAACAGGGAGAAAACAACGGTGAACGCAAGGCTATTGAACACTTGCCCCACCATACCCAATTGCCGCTTATACAGAATCATCGGAAGAAACACACAAATGGTGGTCAGCGTACTGCTGGTGATCGCCATCACCATCTCTTGGGAACCGAGGATCGCGGCTACCGTGGCCTTGGTCCCCTTTTCCCGATAACTGTAGATGTTTTCCAATATGACGATCGAATTATCCACCAGCATGCCTACGCCGAGGGCAAGACCCGCGAGGGTCATCAAGTTCAGCGTAAACCCGGCAAAATACATCACGCCGAGCGTGATGACCAAAGAAATGGGAATCGACAATCCGATGATCAACGTGCTCTTGAAATTCCGTAGGAAAAACAGCAGGACAAGAATGGCCAGCAACGCCCCTTGCAGCGCGCTGTCCTCGACTTCTTTCACCGACGTCCCGATAATGTCGCTGGTGTTGTATGATTCGGAAAGCGTGACGTCTGAAGGAAGATGTTTGCGGATGGATTCCATCTGCTTGCGCACCGCCTCGGCCGTAGTGACAGTGTTTTTCCCCGTCTGTTTCTGGAGGGAGATGTTCACACCCGGTTTACCATTGAAATAGGCGTAACTGTCCACATCCTTGTAACCGTCCGTCACCGTGGCGATATCCCCAAGCATAATTCTGCTTACGGAGCCGTCGGTACCGGTCTTGTATGCGACGACCGTATTTCTAATGTCGTCGAGCGAGGTGAACTGTCCGTCTACGGAAACGGACCAGTTGATGCCGTCCTCGGTGATCTGCCCCGCGGAAGTCTGCAGGTTCTGAGTAGCCAGCATCTGGCTGATCTGGGTAAGCGTCAGGCCATAGGCATCAAGTTTTTCTTGGGGCACGGTAATCCGTATGGCCCGCTCCCTCCCTCCGGAAAGGGAAGTCGAAGCGACTCCGTCGACTTGTTCCAGCCTGGGTTGGACGGTATTCTCCGCAATGGAACGAAGTTCCTCGGGACTCCGCGTCTCGCTGGTAAGCGACATCGTCATGATGGGGATCATCGTCGGATCCATCCGGACGATAACAGGAGAGGTGGAATCGCTTGGCAGGTAGTTCCGCACCAAATCGATCCTGTCGCGTATCGTGTTGACCGCCTCGTCAATGTTGGCGTCCATCTCGAATTCCATGATGATGGTACTTGATCCCTGTGACGAGTTGCTGGAAATTTGTTTCAGGCCGGAGACACTGGAAAGGGAGTTCTCCAGGACTCTGGTCAGTTTGTCCTCCACCTCCGTCGGAGATGCGTCCGCATAGGAGGACTGCACCACGACATAGGGAATCTCCATGTTCGGGAGCAGATCGATGGGAAGTTTCCCCATCAGGTACACACCGAGGGACGTAAGCAGAATAAAGATGATCAAGACCGTCGTCGGGTGTTTTACCGCACTTCGTGATGAATTCATCTGCCGGTTCCTTTCCCCTCATTGGTTACGGTAATGGGGCTTCCGTCCTGAAGAGCCGCCTGGCCCTGGGTGATGACGACCGCATTACGGTCCAGTCCGCTGACGATTTCACTCATGCCGTCCGCCTCGATGCCTGTCTTCACCGCTACCATCCGGGCCACGTCGTTTTCCGCGACATAGACGACACGTTCCGCTTCGTGCCGGACAATCGCAGATGTCGGTATCAAGATGGCCTGGTCGCTGTGCTTTTCCACCAACTGGATTCTCACATACATTCCGGGAATGATCCGTTCGTCCGCCTTATCCAGTTTGCAGTATACTTTTCGCGTCCTGCTCTGTCCGTCAACCACAGGACTGAGACGGGTAATGGATCCATGAAACTGCTCATCGGGGTAAGCATCGAAAACAAAAACAGCCTGTTGGCCTTCCTTGACCAGCGAAAGATACCGTTCCACCACATTAAACCTGATCTCCACATCCTTGTCGGTGATGATCGTTCCCAACGAAGAGGAAGGTGCGGCCATACCTCCGATCTGAGCGGAGAACGACAGCAACGTGCCGCTCATCGGAGCCTTGACGTCGCTCGGATTGTAATTCATTCCCGGTCGCGACTGATCAAGACGGGCGAGCACCTGATCTTTTTGCACACGGTCTCCTTCCGAGGCAAGCACTTCGACGATCTTGCCGCTTGTCTCGGGAAGGATCGCCATGGTGGAGACGGGATAGACATCTCCGCTGAACGCATGATATAGGGTGATCGGACCCGTTTTTACCTTTTCCGTACCGACCGGAATCTGTTGGACGGTCTCCTCCTCCGTAACAGGAGAAGGGGAAGTTTCCTTGTCCGTGGTCGTCGGTTGCGCCGTTCCTTTCAACTTGTCGCATCCGGCAAGCAACACCACGGCGATGATTGCGAGGATGGTGAATTGTTTCTTCATGATGCCCTCCTACAGGGTTGTCTGTGTCGCATACTGGAGATCCAGCAATGCGGACAAATAATTGTATTGTTCGTTAAGTTTGCCAAGTTTCGCCTG